>NZ_JAKJJW010000027.1:0-47647 GCF_025669985.1 Brachybacterium atlanticum
CGAGCGGTAGGAGGTCAGCGGGTGGGTGGAGCCTGATCGACGTGCTGCGAGGGACGAGCGGTAGGAGGTCAGCGGGTTGATGGAGCCTGATCGGGCGTTCATCCGCCGTCATCCTCCCGGCCGCCCCTGCTACGGTGTGCTCTCGACGAGCTGATGATGCTCGCGTGCACTGGGGTCGGTGAAATTCCGAGCCGGCGGTGACAGTCCGCGACCCGAGGGCCCATGGCCCGAGGCTGACCAGGTGGGACTCCTGGACCGACGGTGAGAGTCCGGATGGGAAGCGCACGCGGTCGACGTCGCCTGGCGTACCTGCCGACCCTCTGGGCCCGGCCGGCGCCACCGGTGACGTCGTCCCGTCTCTTCCTCTCCCTCCGGGATCGCGAGCAGCGGACGGAGGAGAGGCCATGGATCCCGGCACCACGCAGGATGCCCCGCGGAGAGACCGGCCAGGGATCACCCCCGCGGAGACCGCCGCGCTGCGCCGCGCGCTCGAGATCGCCGCGGACCCCGCCGTGCCGTTCGGCCCGAATCCCCGCGTCGGTTGCGTGCTCCTCGCCGCCGACGGGACCGTCCTCGCCGAGGGCCGTCACCGCGGGGCCGGCACCGCCCACGCCGAGGCCGACGCCCTCGCCCGCGCCCGGCAGCTGCCGGGAGCCGCCGCGACTCTGCGCGGCGCGACGGCAGTGGTCACCCTCGAGCCCTGCGACCACACCGGCCGCACCGGTCCCTGCACCCAGGCGCTCCTCGAGGCCGGGATCTCCCGCGTCGTCGTCGCGAGGCAGGACCCGAACCCGCAGGCCGCGGGCGGCATCGACCGCCTGCGCGCGGCCGGGGTCGAGGTCGTCGGCGACGTCCCCGCCGAGCTCTCCGCGGCCGCCGCGGCCCTGAACCGCGGCTGGGAGCAGGGCCTCGGCGCGTCCCGGCCGCTGGTCACGGCGAAGACCGCGCTCACCCTCGACGGGTGCGCCGCCGCCGCCGACGGCACCAGCCAGTGGATCACCGGCCCCGCCGCCCGCGAGGAGGTCCACCGGCTGCGCACCACCTGCGACGCCGTCCTCGTCGGCACCGGCACCGCCCGCAGCGACCGCCCGACGCTGACGGCCCGTCGGCCGGACGGCACCCTCCACGCCCGCCAGCCGCTGCGCGTCGTGATGGGCACCTCCGAGGTGGAGGACCTCCCCGCGATAGAGGGCGCCGGGGAGGCGCTGCACCTGCCCACCCGCGACCCGTCGGCCGCGCTCGCGACGCTCTTCGACCGCGGGATCCGGCACGTGCTGCTCGAGGGAGGACCCACCCTCGCCGCCGCCTTCCTCCGCGCCGGGCTCGTCGACGAGCTGATCGTGCACCTCGCCCCCACCCTGCTCGGCGCCGGCCGCCCCGGCGTCGCCGACCTCGGGATCACCACCCTCGCCCAGCGGCTCGACCTCGAACTGGTCGACGTCGCCCCGCTGCCCACGCCGGGCGGCGCGAGGGACCTCCGCCTCACCCTCCGCCCCCTCACCACTCCCACCCCGGCCTGACCAGGAAGGACACCGCCATGTTCACCGGAATCATCGAGGAGCTCGGCGCCGTCGAAGCCCTCGACCTCGGCGCCGACCCCGCCGCCCTGCGGATCCGCTCCCCGCGCGTGCTCGAGGGCATCGCGCTCGGCGACTCGATCGCCGTCAACGGCTGCTGCCTCACCGTCACCGCCGTCGTCGGGGAGACGTGGACCGCCGACGTCATCGCCACCACCCTCGCCGCCACCACGCTCGGCACGCTGCGCCCCGGCGACCGCGTGAACCTCGAGCGCTGCGTGCGGGCCGGCGGCCGCCTGGACGGGCACATCGTGCAGGGCCACGTCGACGGTGTCGGCGAGATCCTCTCCCGCGACGAGCAGTCCGGCACCACCCTGCTGCGCCTGCGCCTGCCGGAGGGGCTCGCCCGCTACGTCGTGCCCAAGGGCTCCCTCGCCGTGGACGGGGTCAGCCTCACCGTCGCCGCGATCGACGGCGACGTGGTCACGATCGGCCTGATCCCCGAGACCCTCGAGCGCACCACGCTGGGCACCCGCGCTGTCGGCGAGGGAGTGGACCTCGAGGTCGACGTGCTCGCGAAGTACGTCGAGAAGCTCACCGCCGGTCTGTTGCCCGCGGGCGCCCCGGCGGCCGTGACCGGGACGGAGCAGGGACGATGACCGGCCTGCGCCTGGATCCCGTGCCCGCCGCGATCGCGGAGATCGCCGCCGGCCGGCCCGTCGTGGTGGTGGACGACGAGGACCGCGAGAACGAGGGCGACCTGATCCTCGCCGCCGCGGCCGCCACCCCCGAGCAGGTCGCCTTCGCGGTCCGGCACTCGAGCGGGCTGCTGTGCGCACCGATGAGCGCCGAGCGGGCCGACGCCCTCGAGCTTCCGCTGATGGTCGCCGAGAATGCGGACCCCTTCCGCACGGCGTACACCCTGACCGTTGACGCGGCCGAAGGGGTCACCACCGGCATCTCCGCCGCGGACCGGGCCCGCACCCTCACCGTCCTCGCCGATCCCGCCGCAGTCCCGAGCGACCTGATCCGGCCGGGGCACGTGCTGCCGCTGCGGGCGAAGGCCGGCGGGGTGCTCGAGCGGCGCGGCCACACCGAGGCCGCCGTGGACCTCACACGGATGGCAGGTCTGCCCGCGGTCGGGATGATCGTCGAGCTCGTCCACGACGACGGGACCATGCAGCGCGGGCCAGCGCTGCGCGCCTTCGCCGATCGGCACGGCTTGGCGATGATCTCCATCGAGGAGCTCGCCGCGCACCGGCGAAAGATCGGTGAGGCGGCGGGAGCGGCGCAGGAGCCGGTGACCGCAACGGAGTCCGACGAGGCCGCCGCGGCGCCGGCCGCCAGCCCGTCGGTCACGTCGACCAGCCCGTCGGCTCCGTCGGCCGGTCCCATGGCCGCGCCGGATCCGACCCCGCTCGAGTTCACCGAGGCGGTGCCGCTGCCCTCGGCCCACGGCGCCTTCCGCGCCCTCGCCGTGCGGGAGGGGACGGCGGAGCACCTGGTGCTCGTGGCCGGGGACGTCACCGGGGAGGAGCCCGTGCTCACGCGCGTCCACTCCGAGTGCGTGACCGGTGACGTGATCGGCTCGCTGCGCTGCGACTGCGGGCCCCAGCTGCAGGAGTCCCTCACCCGGATCTCCACCGCCGGCCGCGGCGTGCTGGTGCTGCTGCGCGGGCACGAGGGCCGCGGCATCGGCCTGGTCCAGAAGCTGCGCGCCTACGCCCTGCAGGACGCGGGCCGCGACACCGTCGAGGCGAACCTCGACCTCGGACTGCCCGTGGACGAGCGCAGCTTCGCCGCGGTTCCGCGGATCCTCGAGCACCTCGGCGTCACCGCGATCGACCTGCTCACCCACAACCCCGAGAAGGCCGACGCCCTGCGCGCCGGCGGCACGCGCGTGCACCGGGTCCTCGACCTCGAGGCCCACCCCACTCCCGAGAACCTCGCGTATCTCACCACCAAGCGGGACCGGCTGGGCCACCACCTGACCGGGCTTCCCGTGCTCGCCACTGCCACCACCGCCGAATCCATCACCGAGCCCACCCCTGCCCCCACCCCCTCACCCACCCACGGAGGAACCCGATGAGCGGCCACGGCGCCCCCACCCCGCAGATCACCGCCCGCCCCGACGCCCGCGTCGCGATCGTCGCCGCGTCCTGGCACGAGGAGGTGATGGACGGCCTGGTCGCCGGCGCCCTGCGCGCCTGCGCCGAGGCCGGCATCGACAGGCCCACCCTGGTGCGCGTGCCCGGCTCCTTCGAGCTGCCCGTGGTCGCGGACCGCCTCGCCCGCGGCCACGAGGCAGTGATCGCCCTCGGCGTCGTCATCCGCGGCGGCACCCCGCACTTCGACTACGTCTGCTCCGCGGCGACCGACGGGCTGAACCGGGTGTCCCTCGACCACGGCGTCCCCGTCGGCTTCGGGCTCCTGACCTGCGACACCGACGAGCAGGCGCGGGATCGGGCCGGCCTGCCCGGCTCCGTGGAGGACAAGGGGCACGAGGCGGCCGCGGCGGCGCTCGCCACCGCCGAGGTGCTCGCGGGGCTCCCGGACGCCGCCCGCTGAGCCCCGTCGCGGGACTCCCGAGAGCGGACATCCCAGGCGCGCCCGTGCCGCCTCCGGACCCCCTCGGGCGTACCCGCCCCCATCCGAGGCTCCCGGAGCGCGTTGAAGAGGCCGTCACGGAGCGTCTGGGACGGGGTCAGCGTCGCGTCGTCCACAGGAACGGGGCGTCGAATAGGCCCAGCACCCGTTCTCCGATAGGATGACGGCGGTTCGGCCGACGTCGACCGGGGTCGAAGCAGCCCGGTCACCTCGATGCCGTCGGCCCGATCGCCGAGGCCTGTGGGTGCCGCTCGCGCGCGTGCGCGAGAAGCTCCTGCGGATCCCGCACGCGTCGGGCCGCAGGGACACCGCCGCACGGTGCCGCCGGACCACCCTCGGTCCTTCCGACCGAGGGACGACCGGACTGCGAGGAGCCACATCAGGTGAGCGACAGCGACCGCCCCATGCCCGACCAGGACCTGCCCGAGGGCACCTCGGACCCGTCACCGGGAGCGGACGGCGCAGCACCGGCCCCCGAGGCGGCGACGGCCCCCGCGGCCCCGGCGCCGACCACTGCGGGCGAGAAGGCGGCCCGTGCGCCCGAGCACTACGAGGCCTCGGACATCACCGTCCTCGAGGGCCTCGAGGCGGTCCGCAAGCGCCCCGGCATGTACATCGGCTCCACCGGTGAGCGCGGCCTGCACCACATGGTCCAGGAGATCGTCGACAACTCCGTGGACGAGGCGATGGCCGGCCACGGCGACACCATCGAGGTCACCCTCCTCGCCGACGGCGGCGTGCGCGTCGTCGACCACGCCCGCGGCATCCCCGTGGACATGCACCCCACCGAGAACAAGCCCGCCGTGGAGCTGGTGCTCACCGTGCTGCACGCCGGCGGCAAGTTCGGCGGCGGCGGCTACGCCGTCTCCGGCGGCCTGCACGGCGTCGGCTCCTCCGTGGTCAACGCCCTCTCCATCCGCATGGAGGTCGAGATCCGCCGCCAGGGCCACGTCTGGCGCCAGGCCTACTCCCGCGGCGTCCCCGAGGCACCGCTGGAGAAGGGCGAGGAGACCGACGAGACCGGCACCACCATCACCTTCTGGGCCGACGGCGAGATCTTCGACACGACCGTCTACGACTTCGAGACGCTGCGCAAGCGGTTCCAGCAGATGGCCTTCCTCAACAAGGGCCTGCGCATCACGCTGACCGACGAGCGCGCCGACGAGGCCGAGGAGGACCAGGAGGTCGACGTCGAGCTCGAGGCCGAGAAGGCCGAGCAGGGCGAGTCCTCCGGCGGCCCCCGCACGGTCTCCTACCTCTACGAGCGCGGTCTGCAGGACTTCGTCGAGTTCATCAACTCGGCCAAGCGCGCCGAGGTGATCCACCCCGACATCATCTCCTTCGAGTCCGAGGACACCGACGCGAAGATCTCCGTCGAGGTCGCGATGCAGTGGACCGGCGCCTACACCGACTCCGTCCACACCTACGCCAACACGATCAACACCCACGAGGGCGGCACCCACGAGGAGGGCTTCCGCTCCTCGCTCACCTCGATCGTGAACCGCTACGGCCGCGCCCAGGGCCTGCTCAAGGAGAAGGACGCCAACCTCACCGGCGAGGACATCCGCGAGGGCCTCACCGCGGTGATCTCCGTGAAGCTCGGCGAGCCGCAGTTCGAGGGCCAGACCAAGACCAAGCTCGGCAACACCATCGCCCGCACCTTCATGGTCAAGGTGATGACCGACCAGCTCACCGACTGGTTCGGGTCCCACCCGAACGAGGCCAAGGCGATCGTGCTGAAGGGCCAGGCCGCGGCGATGGCCCGCGAGGCGGCCCGGAAGGCCCGCGACGCGACCCGTCGGAAGTCCCCGCTGGAGACCGGCGGCATGCCCGGCAAGCTGCGCGACTGCTCCTCCCGCAACCCCGCCGAGTCCGAGATCTTCATCGTCGAGGGCGACTCCGCCGGCGGCTCCGCCGTGCAGGGCCGCGACCCGCGCACCCAGGCGATCCTCCCCATCCGCGGCAAGATCCTGAACGTGGAGAAGGCGCGGCTGGACCGGGCGCTGGACAACCAGGAGGTCCGCTCGCTGATCACCGCCTTCGGCACCGGCATCGGCGAGGACTTCGACGCGACCAAGCTGCGGTACCACAAGATCATCCTGATGGCCGACGCGGACGTCGACGGCCAGCACATCTGCACCCTGCTGCTGACGCTGCTGTTCCGCTACATGCGGCCGCTGATCGAGCTGGGCCACGTGTTCATCGCGATGCCGCCGCTGTACCGCCTGAAGTGGTCCAACGCCCCTCACGAGTACGTCTTCAGCGACGAGGAGCGCGACGAGCGCCTCGCCGCCGGGCAGTCCGCCGGACGCCGCATCCCCAAGGACAACGGCATCCAGCGCTACAAGGGCCTCGGCGAGATGGACTGGAAGGAGCTGCAGTCCACCACCATGGACCCCGCCTCCCGCACCCTCAAGCAGGTCACGGTCGACGAGGCCGCTGACGCCGACACCATCTTCTCCGTCCTGATGGGCGACGACGTCGAGTCCCGGCGCCGCTTCATCCAGGAGAACGCCAAGGACGTCCGCTTCCTCGACATCTGAGCGGGCCCCGGGGCGGCGCCGACCCCTCTCGCGCGCCCCCGGGACCCCCACGACCCACCGGCCCCACCCGAAAGGCCCTCCCCGCCATGAGCGACACCCCGAACGACCCCACCGGCCCCGAGGACGACCAGCCGTCGGCCGAGACCCCGACCCCCGCCGAGAGCGCCGGGATCGGCGGTCAGGAGATGCCCGAGGGCTCCAGCGAGCTCTCGGCCGACGAGGCCGCCTCCCGCACCGTCACGCTCGTCGACCCCCTCGACGAGGGCGAGGTCGACCGCATCACCCAGGTCGACCTCAATCAGGAGATGCAGCGCTCCTATCTCGACTACGCGATGAGCGTCATCGTCTCGCGCGCCCTCCCGGACGTGCGCGACGGCCTCAAGCCCGTCCACCGCCGCATCGTCTACGCCATGTACGACGGCGGCTACCGCCCCGACCGCTCCTTCTCCAAGTGCGCGAAGGTCGTCGGCGAGGTCATGGGCAACTACCACCCCCACGGCGACTCCGCGATCTACGACGCGATGGTCCGCCTGGTCCAGCCCTGGAACATGCGCTACCCGCTGATCCTGGGCCAGGGCAACTTCGGCTCCGCCGGCGACGACGGCGCGGCCGCCCCCCGGTACACCGAGTGCAAGATGGCGCCGCTGGCCCTCGAGCTGGTCCGCGACATCGAGCAGGACACCGTGGACATGCAGGGCAACTACGACAACACCGTCGACGAGCCCTCCGTCCTCCCCGCGCGCTTCCCGAACCTGCTGGTCAACGGCTCCGCCGGCATCGCCGTCGGCATGGCCACGAACATCCCGCCGCACAACCTGCGCGAGGTGGCCGACGCCGTCCAGTGGCTGCTGACGAACCACGAGGCGACCAAGCCCGAGCTGCTCGAAGCGTGCATGAAGTTCATCAAGGGCCCCGACTTCCCCTCCGGCGCGACGATCGTCGGCACCGACGGGATCGAGGACGCCTATCGCACCGGCCGCGGCTCCATCACCCAGCGCGCCGTCGTCTCCACCGAGGAGATCGGCGGCCGCATGGCGCTCGTCGTCACCGAGCTGCCCTACCAGGTCAATCCCGACAACCTCGCCCGCAAGATCGCGGAGATGGTCAAGCTCGGCAAGATCCAGGGCATCGCCGACATCACCGACGAGACCTCCGGCCGCACCGGCCAGCGCCTGGTCATCACCCTCAAGCGCGACGCCGTGGCGAAGGTGGTGCTGAACAACCTCTACAAGCACACCCAGCTGCAGGAGAACTTCTCCGCGAACATGCTCGCCCTCTCCGGCGGCGTGCCCCGCACCCTCTCGATCGACTCCTTCGTGCGCGAGTGGACGAAGCACCAGATCGACGTCATCGTGCGCCGCACGGAGTTCCGCCTGAGGAAGGCCGAGGAGCAGATCCACATCTACCGCGGCTACCTCAAGGCACTGGACGCGCTGGACGAGGTCATCGCGCTGATCCGCCGCTCCCCGGACGTCGACGAGGCCCGCACCGGGCTGATCGACCTGCTCGAGATCGACGAGATCCAGGCCAACGCCATCCTCGCGATGCAGCTGCGCCGCCTGGCCGCCCTGGAGCGCCAGAAGATCGTCGAGGAGCACGACCGGCTCCAGGCCCTCATCGAGGAGTACACCGCGATCCTCGCCGACCCGGCGCGGCAGCGGCAGATCGTCTCCGAGGAGCTCGGCGAGCTGGTCGACAAGTACGGCGACGACCGTCGGACCCAGATCCTCCCCTTCCACGGCGACATGTCGATGGAGGACCTCATCCCCGAGGAGGACGTGGTCGTCACGATCACGCGCGGCGGCTACGTCAAGCGCACCCGTGAGGACCAGTACCGGGCCCAGAAGCGCGGCGGCAAGGGCGTGCGCGGCGCGTCCCTGCGCGAGGACGACGTGGTCGAGCACTTCTTCACCACGACCACCCACCGCTGGCTGCTGTTCTTCACCAACCAGGGCCGGGTCTACCGTGCCAAGGGCTACGAGCTGCCCGAGGCGCCGCGGGACGCGAAGGGCCAGCACGTCGCGAACCTGATGGCCTTCCAGCCCGACGAGCACATCGCCTCCGTCCTCGCGATCGACTCCTACGAGGACGCCGAGTACCTGGTGCTCGCCACCGAGTCCGGCCTGGTCAAGAAGACGGCGATGACCGCCTTCGACTCCAACCGCACCGGCGGCATCATCGCGATCAACCTGCGCGACGTCGACGGCATCGACGGCACCCGCCCCGACCGCGTCATCGCCGCCCGCGCCGTGAACGGCGACGACGAGCTGCTGCTCGTCTCCCGCAACGGCCAGAGCGTGCGCATGCCCGCCGCGGACGACGTGCTGCGTCCGACGGGCCGCGCCACCAGCGGCGTCACCGGCATGAAGTTCCGCCACGACGACCAGCTGCTGGCGATGGACGTGGTGCGCCCCGGCACCTTCGTGGTCACCGTGACCGACGGCGGCTTCGCCAAGCGCACCAGCATCGACGAGTACCGCCTCCAGGGCCGCGGCGGCCTCGGCATCCGGGTCGCGAAGCTGCCCGACGACCGCGGCCACCTCGCCGGCGCCGCCGTCGTCGAGGAGACCGACGAGCTGCTGGTCGTGATGGAGCGCGGCCGCGTGGTCCGCTCGAAGGTCTCCGAGGTGCCGCCGAAGGGCCGCACCACCATGGGCGTCACCTTCGCCAAGCCCGACAAGGGCGACCGCATCCTGCTGGTCACCACCGGCCCGGAGAGCGAGCTCGACGAGGACGAGGCCGAGAAGCCGGTCCTCGAGGACGCCGGCGACGACGGTGAGGGCTCCGCGGACAGCGCGGCGAGCCCCGCCTCGGCCGACGAGGCCGGAGGCGAGGAGGATGCGGAGATCTCCGACACCGCCGCCTCCGCGACCGAGGACGGGCAGGGCGATGCTCTAGGCTCTGACGAGTCCGAGACCTCGCCCGACGACGCAGACCAGAACGAGGAGTGACCCGTGAGCACCAGTGACTCCAGGACCGGCACCGGGAAGACCGACGCCGCCGAGTCCACCTCGAAGCTCCCGGCCTTCGACAGCGCCTCCTCGCCGTCGGAGCAGGGGCTCGGCTCCGGCAAGGGCTCCGCGGCCCGCGGCGCGAGCCGCAGCCCGAAGAAGTCGGCACCGGCCGGAGGGGCGGAGAAGGAGCGCCGCGGCCCGCGCCGGGTGCGCCTGACCCTGGCCCGCCTGGACCCGTTCTCGGTGATGAAGCTGTCCTTCCTCGTCGCGATCGCCGTCGGCATCGCGACCGTGATCGCGGTCGTGCTGCTGTGGAACCTCGTCGAGGCGATCGGCCTGTGGGGAAAGATCGACCAGCTGGGCCGCGACCTGAACGGCGGCAACCCGCTGCCCTTCATGGAGTTCTTCAGCTTCTCGAAGATGACCAGCTACGGCACCATCGTCGCGGTGGTGAACGTCGTGATCATCACCGCGCTCGGCACGCTGGGCGCCTTCCTCTACAACCTCGTCGCCGCGCTGCTGGGCGGGCTGAAGATGACCTTCACCGACGAGTGAGCCCCGGGCCGGCGGGCACGTCCTCCGCGATGCCCGCCCGCCCTGCTCGCCCTGCCGGGCACTGACCCGCCCGGCCGCAGGTGACTGGCTCGCCCGCAGGGCACCGACGACTCCATCGACGCCGCCGCGCCTCCCCGAGGCCGGCGGCGTCGTCGTGTCCGGGACCATCCGGCCCTCGCCCCGTGCCCCGAGGGGCCGGCCGGCGAGACGTGGCTTTGTGGCGGAATAGCCCCTTGAAACCGCCCCCTCATTCCGGCACAGAGCCACGCCTCGGGTCGGCGCGGCCTCCTGGTGAGCACATTTTGTGGCCCGGAGGACTCATGCGGGGGTCGCCATGAGTCGCCAGCGCAGCAAACATTGGCGAATGGCGGTCCCAAAGGCCCTGGTTCGCTAGGGACGGGGGATCCGCCGGCCAGTGTCGAGCGTCGAGTGTCGGGTGTCGGTGGTCCAGGGCGGGGTGCCGGATACCTGCCGTCAGCCCGGGGTCAGGGCTGCTGGAGCTCGGTGACGTCGGCGACCAGGGCGTCGAGGCGGGCGAGAGTCTCCTCGGCGGGGACGGTCGCGGCGACGCCGTGCGCGCCGGCGCCCATCGAGATCCGCCGCTCGGGATCTCCGGCCAGGGACGCGTCGGCCACCACGGGCCAGGCCGTGGTCGCGCCGAAGGGCGTGATCGTGCCGCGCTCGTAGCCGGTGACCTCCTTGGCGACCTCCTTGTCCGGCATCGACAGGCGGTTCACGCCCAGCAGCGCGCGCAGCTTCGGCCAGGAGATCTCCCGGTCGCCGGGCACCAGCACGAAGAGGAAGTCGCCCTCGCCACGTCGCACCACGAGGGTCTTGACGATGTCGCGGGGTTCGACGCCACGGGCCGCGGCCGCCTCGGCGAGGGAGCCGACCCTCCCGTGCCGGGTGATCTCGTGGGGCAGGCCCAGGGCCTCCAGGGCGTCGGTCGCGCGCTGCTCGCTCATGAAGCCAGCGTAGGCCCCGACCCCGGGAGTGCAGTGACCGGGCACGCAGTCTCCGGGAGCGCAGCTCCATCCGGCCGTCGGGACCCTCGAGCGGCGTCCAGCCCGCCCTCTCGTACAGCGGCCGGACCGCCTCGGACACGCCTGCAGCACGATCCGCTTCGGCCTCATCGGCTCCAGGTCCTCCCGGACGTGGTCGACCAGAGCGACACCCAGTCGTCGTCCCCTGTGCGCGGGAGCCACGATCGACTCGGCGAGCCGGGCCAAAGTGACGCCGTCGGCGGCGGACGTGAGCGCGGTCGCGCTGACCTGGGGAGCTTGCGGGCGCCGCGCTACGGTCGAGGGATGTCCGTCGCGTGTCCCGATTCCCTGCCTGCCGCTGTCGCCCCCGAGGAGTACCCGTGGCTCGGGCCGTCGGCGACCTCCGCTCTCCTGCTGGCCGACGGGGTGGTGGGTCTCGAACCGGGCGCGGACGGCGGCGGGCGGCACGACGACGCTGCGTACGACGGCGGATCGGCCGGGGACGGCCTGCACCACGCCGGTCGGGAGGCCGACCGCGTCGCCCGGGCGCGTCCGGCCGAGGACCAGGACCGCCCGTTCGTGGACCGCCGGGAGATCGAGCGGGCCCTCGCCGCCGCGGGCGCCGCGCCGCTGGCCGAACGGACCCTGGTCCTCGCCGTCGGCTCCAACCAGACTCCCCGGACCATCGCGCGGAAGTACCGACGTGCGGTGCGCGAGCTCGACGTGACCACGCCCTTCGTGCGCTGCACCGTGCACGGCCTCGCCGTCGGGCACGTGTCCCGGGCCGCCGCCCCCGGCTATGTGCCGGCCGCCCCGTACCGCGCCGAGGGGGAGCGGATGGAGCTGGTCGCGACCTGGTTCGACGAGGAGCAGCTGGCGGTGGTCGATGCGACCGAGCCGAACTACGACCGGCTGCGGCTCGGCGCGGCGGACGTCCCCCTCGTGCTCGCGACGGGAGAGCGGCCGGAGCACGTGGACGTCTACGCCTCGCGATGGGGCGTGCTGGCCCGCGACGGGGTGCCGATCCCACTGCGGCACCGGCAGCAGGAGCTGTTCGACGAGCTCCAGGGGCTCACCGGCGAGACCCGGCTGATCGGCGACGCGGCGGAGGTCTGCGGCCGGCTCGCCGCGCAGCCCGACCTGGTGCACGACCTCGCCCGCGAGCACCGCCTCGTGGTCGCCGACGGGCTGCCGAGGCCCTGAGCTCCGCACGAGCCCGGGCAGTCAGGAGACAGGGGGCGGGGGATGCATCACGGCGATCATTCGCTAGCTAGGCTACGCAATGACGGGCCCCTCGCCCACCCGTGATCCGTCGAGGACAGGAGCACCTCCGATGACCGCTCTCTGGTGGGTGCGCGACGACCTGCGCCTGCACGACAATCCCGCGCTCGCCGCCGCCGCGGAGGACGGCGACCTCATCGCCGTGCACGTCGACGAGCGCATCGAGGGCGTGCGGGAACTGGGCGGGGCGACCCTGTGGTGGCTGCACCACTCGCTGGCGCGCCTCGGCGCCGCGCTGCGCGCACGGGGCGTCCCGCTGGTGCTCGTCAGCGGGGACCCCGAGGAGCTGATCCGCCAGCTGGTGCGCGACAGCGGCGCCGATTCCGTGCTGTGGAACCGCCGGTACCACGCCCCCCGCAGGGCTGTGGATGCTCGGCTGAAGAGCGCGCTGCGCGAGCAGGGCCTGCGGGCGGAGAGCTTCGACGGCTATCTGCTGCACGAGCCCTGGACGATCACCACGCAGTCCGGTGATCCGTACAAGGTGTACTCGGCCTTCGCCCGCGCCTGCGGTGAAGCGGGCCCGCCCCGCGCCGCCGCCGGCCTCCCGCCGCGTCTGGGCGGACCGCCCGACGGAGTGCGCGCCGGCGGGCACGAGATGCGCACCTGGCTCCGCGAGGAGCACCTCGAGCGGGTCCTCGACCGTCGGGGCTGGATCCCGACGTCACCGGACTGGGCGGGCGGGCTGCGCGAGGCCTGGTCCCCGGGGGAGCAGGGCGCCCGGCAGCGCCTCGAGGACCTCGACGGGGTGCTGGGCGCGTACGCGGAGGACCGGGAACGGCCCGCCACGGAGGGGACCACCCGCCTGTCCCCGCATCTGCGCTTCGGCGAGGTCTCGCCCCACGAGGTGTGGCATCGGAGCGTGGAGTGCGGCCGCGGCACGGGCCCGGAGTCCTTCCGCAGGGAGCTGCTGTGGCGAGAGTTCGCCTGGCACCGGCTGTTCCACCTGCCGGACCTCGCGACCCGCAACGTCCGCCCTCAGTTCGACCGCTTCGACTGGCGGGAGGACTCGAAGGATCTTGGCGCCTGGCAGCGGGGACGCACCGGCATCGACCTCGTCGACGCCGGGATGCGACAGCTCTGGGAGACCGGGTGGATGCACAACCGGGTGCGGCTCGTGACCGGCTCCTTCCTCACCAAGAATCTCCGGCAGCACTGGCGGCGCGGCGAGGAGTGGTTCTGGGACACGCTGGTGGACGCCGACGAGGCCTCGAACCCGTTCAACTGGCAGTTGGTGGCGGGGAGCGGGGACGACGCCGCGCCGTACTTCCGCGTGTTCAACCCCGCCCGGCAGCAGGAGCGCTTCGACCCCGACGGCGACTACGTGCGACGGTGGGTGCCCGAGATCGGCACCGAGCGTCGGGACGACCCGATCGTGGACCTGCGCGCCTCGCGGCGAGACGCACTGGCCGCCTACGAGGAGGTCAGGGGCTCGCCGGACGGGGTGTGACCTCGCGAACAGCGGTCCGGGTCGGTTGGACGGGGTGGGGCTGTTCGGGGTAGCGTTATGCGTCGGCGGAGATCCCCGGGATTCGTCCCGAGATCACCCTGCACGGGCCTATAGCTCAGTCGGTTAGAGCGCTGTCCTGATAAGACAGAGGTCGCTGGTTCAAGTCCAGCTAGGCCCACTTCGAGGATCGGAGGAACTCATGAAGAAGTTCATCACGACCACCGCTGTCGTGCTCACCACGGCAGTCGCGGGGATCCTCACCTGGCGGAAGGTCGAGTCCGACCGGATCCGCAACGATCTGTGGAACGAGGCGGAGCGCGTCTCCGTCGAGCAGGACATAGCGGCGCAGAAGCAGGCGCAGCACTCCTGATCCGCACCGGTGCCGCAGCGAGTACGATCGGCACCAGCCACGGGGACTTAGCTCAGTTGGTAGAGCGGTAGCTTTGCAAGCTTCAGGTCAGGGGTTCGACCCCCCTAGTCTCCACCAGGCAGGACAGACGAAGGCCCCTCCCTCGGGAGGGGCCTTCTGCGTGTCCGGTCGTGTGCGCACCGCCGTCGACTCGGGCCGGCCTCACTCCCGCGCCGTCGTCTCCGCGACCGTACCGTCGACGCCCACGAGCGTGACGACGTCGTCGGCGCCGAGACGGGCCCCGGGCGGGACCTGCGCGTCGTCCTGCACGAGACAGCCGCGCAGACGGGCTCCGGCGCCCACGTGCGCACCGTCGAGGACGACGCACTCCACCAGCTCGGCACCGGCCTCGACGACCGCGCCGGGACTGATCACGCTGCGGGTCACGCTGCCGGCCACGTCGCTGCCCTGGGCGAGCAGGGAGGTGCTCACCGCGGCGCCGTCCCGGACGCGGGCGGGCAGCAGCTGAGGCTGGGCGGAGAAGATCGGCCAGTCGGGATCGTCGAGGGTCACGCCGTCGCCGTCGAGCAGGTGCATGTGCGCCGCCCAGTACGAGGCGAGGGTGCCGATGTCCCTCCAGTACCCCTCGAGGCGGTGCTCGACGGTCCGTTGCCGCCCGACGAAGTGGGGGATGAGGTCGTCGCCCCAGTCCTGCAGCTCGCCGACCTGCTCCGGCAGGGTCTGCAGGGCCTCGAGCAGTGCGGGGGCGTCGAAGCAGAAGATCTCGGTGGCGACGAGATCTGTGGGCGGGTCCTCCGGCTTGTACCAGAACTCCTCGACGATGCCGCCCTCCCCGGTGCGCACCACGCCGTGGCGGGAGGCGTCCTGCGGCAGGCGGGTGGTGACCATGGTGAGCTCGGCGTCGGCGGCCGCGTGCGTGTCCAGCACGTCCAGCAGATCGATCGTGTAGAGGTGATCGGCGCTGAGCACCAGCACGATCTCCGGGGCGAACTCGGCGATGAGCTCCTTCTGCCTCCACAGGGTGTCGCTGTTGCCGGTGGCGAAGCCTTCGCCCTCGGCGCCCTCGAAGGGGGTGAGGGTGCGCAGCCCGTCGTGGGTGCGGTCGAGGTCCCAGGGCCGGCCGGCCGACAGGTGCTCGTTCAACGAGTGCGGGAGATACTGCTCGACCACCCAGACCGCCCTGAGGTGGCTGTTGGCGAGATTGGACAGGGCGATGTCGATCAGCCGGTAGGAGCCGCCCACGCGGAGGGCGGGCTTGGCCTGCTCGTCGGTGAGCGCTCCCATCCGGGAGCCCTGTCCGCCGGCGAGCACGATCGCGAGGGTGCGGGGGATGCGCATACGGGCCAGGGTACGGGCGCGACGCGCGAGGGGGGAGTGGACCGACCGGCGGGCCCGGCCCGTCGGCTGCCCCGCCGAGACGCCGCCGGACCGCGATCCGGTCGTGCGGAGTTCGTGGCCGCGCCCACTCCCGTTCCGGTGGACGGTCGGCTAGATTCTCCGTTCATGACACTTGACCCCGTCATCCGCCTGCGACTCTCGACGATGATGTTCCTGGAGTTCTTCGTGTGGGGCGCCTGGTTCGTCACGCTCGGCACGTACCTCGCCGCGGATCTCGGGGCGAGCGGCAGCCAGATCGCCCTGGCCTTCCTCACCCAGTCCCTCGGCGCGATCCTCGCCCCCTTCATCGTGGGCCTGATCGCGGACCGCTGGTTCGCCGCGCAGCGCATCCTCGGTGTCCTGCACCTGTTCAGCGCCGTGATGCTCTTCCTCGCCGGCCGGCAAGGCGAGTTCGGGGCGTTCTTCGTGTTCGCGCTGCTGGCGATGATCTCGTTCATGCCGACGCTCGCGCTCGCGAACTCGATCTCCTTCCGCCGCCTGACCAGCCCGGAGCGGCAGTTCCCGGCGATCCGCGTGTTCGGCACCATCGGCTGGATCGTGGCGGGACTCCTCATCGGCTGGCTCGGCTGGGAGGCCGGGGGAGCGCTCGAGAACACCTTCGTCATGGCCGCGATCGGCTCGGCGCTGCTGGGCGTCTACGCCTTCACCCTCCCGCACACCCCGCCGGAGACGACGGGAGAGCGCGTCACCGTCCGCGACGTGCTCGGTCTCGACGCCCTCGCGCTGCTGAAGTCCCGCTCCTACCTCGTCTTCTTCCTCGCCTCGATCCTGATCTGCATCCCGCTGGCGTTCTACTACAACTTCACCAACCTCTACCTCAACGAGATCGGGGTGCAGTCAGCCGCGGCCGTGCAGTCCCTCGGCCAGGTCTCCGAGGCGCTGTTCCTGCTGGTCATGCCGCTGATGCTGAGGAAGCTCGGCGTGAAGTGGACGCTGCTGATCGGCATGCTCGCCTGGGCGCTGCGCTACGCCCTGTTCGCGTTCGGGGACGCCGGCTCCCTGCTGTGGCTGGTGATCATCGGCCTCGTGCTGCACGGGGTCTGCTACGACTTCTTCTTCGTCGCCGGGCAGATCTTTACCGACCGCTTCGCCCCGAAGCACGTGCGCAGCGCCGCCCAGGGGTTGATCTCGCTCGCGACCTACGGCGTCGGCCTGCTGATCGGCTCCCTGATCTCCGGCCCCATCGTCGACGCCTTCCTCGCGGCCGACGGCGCCCACGACTGGCGCACCATCTGGCTCATCCCGGCGGCGCTCGCCGTCGGCGTCGCGCTGTTCTTCGCCGCGCTCTTCCGGGAGCGGGAGACGGTCGAGGCGGCGGAGGTGCCGCAGGGGGCCTGAGGGCCGCCCTGCACGATCCCCTTCCTACACCGTCCGCAGCGAGCTGAACAGCAGGTTGGTCTGCGTGGTGCGGACGCCTGGGATCGCCCGGACCCGCTCCAGCACGAGGTCGAACTCGGCGAGGTTCCGAGCCCGGATCTGCAGCACCAGGTCCCAGGTGCCGGTGGTGGAGTGTAACTGCTCGAGCTCGGGATAGCCGCGCAGCTCCCGCACGATCTCGGGGCTGCGGCTGTTCTCGGTCGCGACCAGCATCACGCCCTGGACCGAGTCGTGCTCGATGTCGCCGCTGACCCGGATCGTGAACCCCTCGATCACGCCGTTGTCCACGAGGCGGTCGATCCGCGAGGTGACGGTGGAGCGGTTCACCCCGAGCTCGCGGGCGAGGACGGCCACCGGGGTGCGGCTGTTCGCGCGGAGGAGGGCGATGAGGCGGTAGTCGAGATCGTCGAGCACGCAGACAGCCTAATACCGCCCAGCAGATTGCTCCTCATGATGCCGTTCTGCCCGGCATCTCGATCATTGCGACGCCGCATCGCCGCCTCCTAGAGTCTCTGTCGGCCCAGGTGAGGGCGTGATTCCGGGAGCTCCTCCCGCAGTGAGATCAAGGTGGTGAGAAGTGCTCGACGTGTCCGTCCTGCCCGCTTTCCTGCTGGCCGTCACGGTCATCCTCGTGACTCCCGGACCGGACATGGCGTTCATGGTCGCCACCGGCATCAACCAGGGCAGGCGCGCCGCCGTCCAGGGCGCCTTCGGGGTCACCTCGGCGATGACGATCTGGGTGCTCGTCGCGGCGACGGGTCTCGGCGTCGCCCTGACCCAGCTGCCGGCTGCGCTGGACGCGATCCGGCTAGCCGGCGCCGGCTATCTGGCCTTCCTCGCGGTCACGACCTGGCGCCGGGCCGGCGCCCCGCTCGCGGAGGCCTCGGTCGTGCCGAACGTCTTCCGCCGCGGCTTCGTCGTCAACATCACCAACCCCAAGATCGCGCTGTTCTTCGTCGCCTTCCTGCCCCAGTTCCTGGGCACGACGGGCGGCTCCGGGGAGAACCCCTTCGCGCAGATCCTCATGCTGGGCCTGCTGCTGCAGCTGACCGGCCTGCTCACCGATCTCGCGATCGGCAGCGCCGCGGGGCTCTTCCGCGACGCCGTGCTCAGCCGGCCGCGCGTGCGCTACCTGCTCGACGGCGCGGCCGGCACCGTCTACGGCGCCCTCGCGGTGATGCTCGTGCTCGGGGTCGTGCACGGCTAGACCCGCGCCGCCGGTCGGCAGCAGACTGGACGCATGACCACCGCCGAACAGCACAGCACCACCCCTCGCACGGCTCTCGTCACCGGCGCGACCAGCGGGATCGGCCGCGAGGTCGCCCTGCAGCTCGCCGAGCTCGGCTGGAGGGTGATCGCCGTCGGCCGCGACCGCGAGGCCCTCGGGCAGCTCGAGGAGGCCTCCGCGCTGATCACCCCGCGCGCCGCGGACCTGCTCACGGGCGACCTCGCCGCGCTCATGCCCGACCGCGTGGACGCCCTGGTCCACGCCGCCGGGATCTCCCCGTCGACCCGGGTCGAGGACACGGCCGATGCGGACTGGGAACGGGTCTTCGCCCTCAACGTCACCGCCGGTGCGGCGCTCGTCCGGCACGCCCTGCCGGCCCTGCGCGACGCGCGCGGCACCGTGGTGCTCGTGAACTCGGGCGCCGGCACCGCCGCCCGTCCCCGCAATGCCCCGTACGCCGCGAGCAAGCACGCGCTCCGGGCGCTCGCGAACGGCCTGCGCGCCGAGGAGGAGGGGAACGGAGTGCGGGTCTCGACCGTGTACCCCGGCCCCACGGACACCCCGATGTTCGGAGGGGACGTCGACCGGGGCGAGCTGATCCGCCCCTCCTCCGTCGCGAGAGCGGTGGTCATGGCCATCACCGCGAGCGAGGACGTGCAGCTCACGGACATCCACGTCCGACCCCGCCGCGAGCTGACCTGGTGAGCAGGCCGACGGCCCCGGGGCCGGTGCGCTCCGCGCGGTCCCGGGGTTGTCGTGCGTCGTGGCGGAGGTGCGTGACAACTCCCGGGCCTCGGCGCCGTTCCGGCTGTGCGCGAGGTTCGAGAATGGGGTGCGGATCGGGGATCCGGACTGGCCGGCCTGGGCGCCCGACGAGCTCCGAGGGATCCCGGGACCGCCCTGACCGGCGCGTTCGATCGACCCGGTCCGGCGACGTCTCCGAGCCGGTCCCTGCGCCCAGTCCCCGTCTGCTCAGCTCCCGTCGGCCGACTGCGCCTGCGGCTGCGCCGGCCCCTGCGGCTCCGAGGGTGCGTGCCGCTCGAGGAACTCGAGCATCGCCACCCGGTCCACTCCGGTGAAGGTGCCCGTCGGCATCGCGGCGAGCAGCGAGGCGTGCAGTCGCGCGACCGGCCACACCGAGCCGTGCCAGCGCTCGACCAGCTCGGGCGCGGGGCGCCGGCAGCAGTCCGGGTCGGGGCAGCTCGAGGAGTGGCGCACGCTCGTCTCTCGGCCCCGGAACCACTTCGTGTGCGCGAAGTCGGTGCCCACCGAGATGGAGAACTCCCCGCCGGAGCCGGACTCGATGCGGGAGGTGCACCAGTAGGTGCCGCCGGGCTTGTCGGTGTACTGGCTGTACTGCCGCATCCGGTCCTCGGAGCGGAACACCCGCCTCGCGCTCCACCAGCGGCACACCAGCTGCCCCTCCACCGCGCCGAGCGCATCGGTGGGGAAGCGGACGTGGTCGTTCTGGTAGGCCTTCACGATCGCGCCCGAGGAGTGCACCTTGAGGAAGTGCACCGGGATGTCGAGGTGATGGGTGGCGAGGTTCGTGAAGCGGTGCGCGGCCAGCTCGTAGGTGACGGCGAACTCGTCGCGCAGATCCTCGACCGACAGCTCCCGCTGCGCCTTCGCCCGCTGCAGGAGCTCGCTCGCCCCCGCCTCCGGCACCAGCATCGCCGCGGCCAGATAGTTCACCTCCACCCGCTGGCGCAGCAGCTCCCCGTAGTCGGCCGGCTCGCCCATCCCCAGCACGTGCGCGGCCAGGGCCTGCAGCACCGTGGTGCGGGGGTCGGCGGCATCGCGCCCGAGCGGCAGGTAGATCCGCATCGAGGACGCATCGGTGATCGAGCGGGCCGAGTGGGGGAGGTCCGGCACCGAGTGGAGGGAGAAGCCGAGCTCCTCGGCCAGCAGCGAGACCTTGCGGTGCGAGAGCGGGCCGCCGCTGTGCCCGATCCGGGCCAGCAGCTCCCGCGCCGTCTCCTCGAGGGCGGGGTAGTAGTTGCCGGCCTCGGACTGCTCCTGGCGCAGCTGTCCGTTGACGCGCCGTGCCTCCTCCGGGGTCGCGGCCCGCTGCTCGTGCAGGCGCCGCAGCTCCTCGTGCAGGGTCAGGATCGTCTCGATCGCCGCGTCGGAGAGGGTCTTGCGCACGGGCAGGTCCGGTAGGCCGAGCCCCTGGTAGAGGGCTCCGGCCTGCGCCTTCTCGAGCGCGATCTCGAGCGCCGCCCGGCGCGACGGGGGCTCGGGGTCCAGCAGGTCCTCGACCCCCACCTCGAGCACGCGCGCGATCCGGCGCAGCTCCCCGAGGCGCAGCTCGCGCTTGCCGTTCTCGATCACGGACAGCTGCGAGGGTGCGCGGTCCAGGGCCGTGGCGAGCTCGGCGAGGGAGAGGCCGCGTGCGGTGCGCGCGGCACGGATCCGTCGGCCGATGAGCAGCGGGTCGACCTCGTCGTCGGGATCGGGCGCGAGCGCTCCGGGAGCAGGTGCGCCGGGGGCGCCGGTGCTGGAGCCGGCGCTGGCAGCGGGCCGTCGTGCGGCGTCGTCGGGACGTCGGCCGGAGGTGCGGGGCTGAGCGGTCATGCGGGCCACAGTGACACAGATTACTTCTGAAGAACAGAAATATCGCGGAAGTTCTTCGCTATCGGACCTTCTGAGGGGGTTGCGGAGCGGCAAGAGTGTGACCACTCGACGAAGTTCGTCGAGGACGGCAGCCCCACCGGCCGCCGGACGAGCCCGAGGAGCCGATGATGACCACCCCGACCCCCTCCGCCCCGCGCAGCACCACCCGCCCCGGGGACCCGACCATGACCGCCGAGGAGCTCGCCCGCGACTGGGAGATCGACCCGCGCTGGGCGGGGGTCCGCCGCGACCACAGCGCCGAGGACGTCCTCTCCCTCACCGGCCCCGTCCGCGAGGAGCACACCCTCGCACGCCGCGGCGCCGAGCGCCTCTGGGAGTTGATCCGCGAGAACGACGAGGACCCCGGCTCCTGGATCTCCGCCCTCGGCGCGCTCACCGGCAACCAGGCCGTCCAGCAGGTCCGCGCCGGGCTGAAGGCGATCTACCTCTCCGGCTGGCAGGTCGCCGCCGACGCCAACCTCTCCGGCCAGACCTACCCCGACCAGTCGCTCTACCCCGCCAACTCCGTCCCCTCCGTCGTGCGCCGGATCAACAACGCGCTGCTGCGCGCCGGACAGATCGAGTTCGCCGAGACCGGCACCACCAGCCGCGACTGGCAGGCGCCGATCGTCGCCGACGCCGAGGCCGGCTTCGGAGGCGCCCTGAACGCCTACGAGCTGATGCGCTCGATGATCGAGGCGGGCGCCGCGGGCGTGCACTGGGAGGACCAGCTGGCGAGCGAGAAGAAGTGCGGCCACCTGGGCGGGAAGGTGCTCATCCCGACCTCCCAGCACGTGCGCACCCTGAACGCCGCCCGCCTTGCCGCGGACGTCTCCGGCACCCCGACGGTGATCATCGCGCGCACCGACGCGCTCGCCGCGACCCTGCTGACCAGCGACGTCGACGAGCGCGACCGCCCCTTCCTCACCGGGGAGCGCACCGCGGAGGGCTTCTACGAGGTCACCCCCGGGATCGAGCCCGTCATCGCGCGAGGTCTGGCGTATGCGGAGTACGCGGATCTGCTGTGGGTCGAGTCCTCCACCCCGGACCTCGAGCTCGCCCGCCGCTTCGCCGAGGCGATCCACGCGCGGTTCCCGGACCAGAAGCTGGCCTACAACTGCTCGCCGAGCTTCAACTGGAAGCGGCACCTGGACGATGCACAGATCGCCCGCTTCCAGCGCGAGCTCGCCGCGATGGGCTACGCCTTCCAGTTCATCACCCTCGCCGGCTTCCACTCCCTGAACCACGCCATGTTCGAGCTGGCCAGCGGCTACCGCGACCGGCAGATGAGCGCCTTCGTCGAGCTGCAGGAGGCGGAGTTCGCCTCCGCCGAGCACGGCTTCACCGCCCATCGCCACCAGGCCGAGGTGGGGACCGGCTACTTCGACCGGGTCGCCACCGCCCTGAATCCCACCTCTTCCACGCTCGCCCTCGCGGGCTCCACCGAGACGGCCCAGTTCCACTGAGCGCCGTCGGCCCCGTCCCCGGGGCCGCGAGCGGAGACCCCGCCGCCCCCGGGCGAAGAACCAGCGTCCACCTGACCCGTCCCCTCGGCCCGCCACCCCGCGCCGGACCCCTTCGACCCTCCTGACCAGCCACGTGTCCCGGAAGGACCTCGCCATGACCCTCATCGACTACCGCCGTCCCCTCTCCGAGCAGCGCCCCGCCGCCGGCACCTCGACCGACCCGTCGGCCCCTGACCGCAGCACCCCGCGCGGACGCCTCGAGGTCGTCGGCCCCCTGGGGCCCCGCTTCGAGGAGATCCTCACCCCCGAGGCGCTCGACTTCCTCGCCCTGCTGCACGACCGCTTCGCGAGCCGACGCACCGAGCTGCTCACCGCCCGCACCCTGCGCCGGGAGTCCATCGCGGGCGGGGCCATGTTCGACTTCCTCCCCGCCACCCGTGCGATCCGCGAGGACCGCAGCTGGCGCGTCGCCGGCCCCGGGCCGGGCCTCGAGGACCGGCGCGTCGAGATCACCGGCCCCACCGACCGGAAGATGACGATCAACGCCCTGAACTCGGGGGCGAGGGTGTGGCTCGCCGACCACGAGGACGCGCTGAGCCCCACCTGGGACGCGGTCATCGACGGTCAGCTGAACCTGCACGACGCGATCCGTCGGCAGATCGACTTCACCGGCGAGAACGGCAAGGAGTACCGCCTGGCCGAGGAGACCGCGACGATCGTGTTCCGGCCGCGCGGCTGGCACCTGCCCGAGCAGCATCTGCGCTGGGTGCGGGCCGACGGCCGCTCGATGCGGGCCTCCGCCTCGCTGGTCGACGCAGGGCTGTATCTCTTCCACAACGCGCGCGAGCTGATCGAGCGCGGCTCCGGCCCCTACCTCTACCTGCCCAAGCTCGAGTCCCATCTCGAGGCGCGGCTGTGGGACGAGGTGTTCGCCACCGCCGAGCGCCGGCTCGGGATCGAGCACGGCACGATCCGCGCGACCGTGCTCATCGAGACCCTGCCCGCGGCCTTCGAGATGGAGGAGATCCTCTACGAGCTGCGCGATCACTGCGCGGGGCTGAACGCGGGACGCTGGGACTATCTCTTCTCGATCATCAAGATGTTCCGCGACCGGGGCCGACGCCGCGTGCTCCCTGACCGCTCGCAGCTGACGATGACGGTGCCGTTCATGCGGGCGTACACCGAGCTGCTGGTCGCGACCTGCCACCGCCGCGGCGCGCATGCGATCGGCGGGATGAGCGCCTTCATCCCCGACCGCCGGGACCCGGAGGTGACGCGGCAGGCGCTGGTCATGGTGGCGGAGGACAAGCAGCGCGAGGCGAGCGACGGCTTCGACGGCACCTGGGTGGCGCATCCGGACCTGGTGCCGGCCGCGCAGGCCGAGTTCGACGCGGTCCTGGGCGAGCGCCCGCACCAGGTGGACCGGCTGCGCGAGGACGTGCACGTGACCGCCGAGGACCTGCTCGACCTCGAGGTCGAGGGTGGGGCCATCACCGCCCAGGGGATCCGGCAGAACATCCGCGTGTCCCTCCGCTACCTGGACGCGTGGCTGCGCGGCTCGGGCGCCGTCGCGATCGACCACCTGATGGAGGACGCGGCTACCGTGGAGATCTCCCGCTCGCAGCTGTGGCAGTGGATCACCCAGGGGATGCTCACCGACGAGGGCATGCCGGTGACGCGGGAGCGGGTCGAGTACTTCATCGACCGGGCCGTGCTCGAGCTCGACACCGAGCAGGGCAGCCGCATCCCCGAGGCGGCCGAGCTGCTCAAGGAGGCCGTCCTCGGCGACGAGTTCCCGGCCTTCCTCACGAACGGCGCGTACGAGCGCCACCTGGGGTGATGTTGGGCAGGTGACGGTGCGCCGGGTCGGCGCACGGGTGAGGTCCGGAGGGCGCTCGGTCGAGCGTTCCGGACAGATCGGACACCCGTGCGCCGACCCGGCTATGTTCAGGGCATGCGCATCGGCATCGACATGGGCACCACCCGCACCATCGCGGCGGGCGTGGACCGCGGCAACTATCCCGTCCTCCCGTTCACGGACCCCGACGGGGACGAGCACGCCCACTTCCCCTCCGTGATCGCCGAGGTCGACGGGCGGCTCGTCCACGGCTTCGAGGCGGAGCGTGCCGCCCGCGCCGGCGCCCCGCACCTGCGCTCCTTCAAGCGGCTGCTCGGCGACCCGGACACGCACCCGGGCACGACGGTCCGGCTCGGCGGGCACGAGCACCTGCTGCTGGACCTCGTGACCGCCTTTCTCACCGCGGTGCGGGAGGCGCTGTCGGTCCCGGTCGGCCAGGTCGCCGCCTCCGTCCCCGCCCACGCCCACTCCGCCCAGCGGATCATGACGCTCGAGGCCTTCCGACGCGCCGGCATCGATGTGGTCGCCCTGCTCAACGAGCCCTCCGCGGCCGGCTTCGAGTACACCCACCACCAGTCGCGCAGCCTCACCGCTCGCCGCACCCGCATCGCGGTCTACGACCTCGGCGGCGGCACCTTCGACAGCTCGCTGGTGGAGGCCGACGGCGGCGGGCACGCCGTGCTCGGCAGCTACGGCGTCAGCCGTCTCGGCGGCGACGACGTGGACCAGGTGCTGCTCGAGCTGGTGCTGGAGCGGGCAGGGCTGACCGTGGCGGAGCTCGGGGCGCCTGCCGTGGATGCGCTGCGCGAGGAGTGCCGGGCCGCGAAGGAGCGCCTGCTGCCGCAGACCCGTCGGATGATGATCGACCTCGGCGAGGAGCACGACCCGGTGATCCTCCCGGTCGAGGACTTCTACGCCGCGGCCGCGCCGCTGATCGAGCGGACCCTCGAGGTCATGGCCCCCCTGGTGGGCGAGCTCGACGCCGAGTCCGGCATCGCCGGGATCTACCTCGTCGGCGGCGGGTCCGGTCTGCCGCTGGTGGGGCGGATGCTGCGCGAGCGCTTCGGCAGGCGCGTGCACCGGTCCCCGTACCCGGCGGCCTCGACCGCTATCGGACTGGCGATCGCCGCGGACCCGGACTCCGGCGTCACCCTCGCCGACCGCCTCTCCCGCGGCATCGGCGTGTTCCGCGAGGTCAGAGCGGGGGAGGGGGTCTCCTTCGATCAGGTCCTCACCCCTGACGCGCCCTTGCCCACCAGCGGCGCCACCACCGTGACCCGGAGCTGCACCGCCGCGCACGACCTGGGCTGGTTCCGCGTCGTGGAGCATGCGGCGCTGGATGCGAGCGGCGAGCCGCGCGGGGACCTGGTCCCGTTCGCGGACGTGCTCTTCCCCTTCGCCCCGGCGCTGCGTTCGCTCGACGAGGCGGCGCTCGCCGAGGTGGAGGTGACGCGCCGCGAGGGCGGGCCCCGCATCGAGGAGCGCTACGAGCTGCACCCCTCCGGAGCGGTGACGCTGCGGATCACGGACCTGGACAGCGGGTTCAGCCGGGAGTACGGCCTCGCCCGACGGGGGTGACGGCGGAGGCGGGCGCGCTCAGCGGGCGCCGGGGAACTCCTCGAGCACCTCGTCGAGGATCTCCGCCGTGTCGCGGAGGCGGGCGATCCGTCCCTCGAGCTCGCGGCGGTGGACGCGCAGCGAGTTGATCCCGTCGGCCGCGCCGTCGGACCTCCCCAGCAGCGGCGGCAGCAGCGGTGCGATCTCGGTGCTCGTGAGGCCGGCGGCGAAGAGCCGCTGCACGAGCAGCACGCGGTCCACCGCCTCGGCGTCGAAGCGTCGATGGCCGGCGGCGGTGCGGGCCGGGGTCAGCAGGCCCTGCTCCTCGTAGTAGCGCAGTGAGCGGGCGCTCACGCCGGTGCGCGCGGACAGCTCGCCGATGCCGAAGCGTGCGGGAGCACCGGTGCTCGCAGCAGGGTTCACACGGGTGTCAACAGCGGTCATGGCGCCACAGTATGTCCGAGTCGCCGTCAGATCGTGCAGGTCAGGGGCGTGTCGCAATACATGACATCGATGTGGTGCCCTGCTCCGCTGCATGGTGCATCGACGCCGTCGGGAGAGACTGTCCCCATGCTGACCCTGCGCCTCGACGGCCGCCGCATCCGCGACATCCCCTCGTTCTACGACGAGCTCAACAGGGTGTTCATGGCCGGTGAGGACTGGCGGCTCGGGCCGAGCCTCGATGCGCTGGACGACATGCTCCGCGGCGGCTACGGCGCCCTGCATGACACGGAGGAGGCGCGGGTGATCTGGGCGGAGCACGCCGCGTCCGCGGAGGCGCTCGGCGTGGAGGTCACGCGTGCGCAGCTGCTGGCGAAGCTCGAGGATCCCCGCTTCGATCAGGCGATCGCGCGTCGGAAGCTGGATCGGCTGGAGGCGGAGGGCGGGCCGACGTACTTCGACACGGTGCTCGAGGTGTTCGCGGACCATCCCCGGATCGAACTCGTCCTCGCCTGATCTGTGCGGTCTCCGGATCAGTGCGCTGGGGGTTCGGGGACGTCCGTCGGTCCAGGTGGCTGCGACGGTCTCGGAGAACTGCCCCTGGCCATGTCGTCCAGCAGGACGAGGACGCCGTCGTTGACAGGGCGGGGCCGGATGATCGGCAGGTCCGTGATCCGCAGCTGCAGGCGGTCGAAGGCGCGGTAGATCGTCGACCATCCCTTCGCCGACGAGCCCTCGTCCAACGCTGGTTCCTCTCCGGTCGCTCCGGTGCCGTGGGCCGATGCGACGGGCGGGGTCGCCGCCTCGAGGAAGCCCTCGACGACGGGAGGAGTCTCGGCAGCGGACAGCGGGACGCCGTCGACGGCGGTGGCTGCGGGGAGAGCAGAAGGGGCAAGGATGGGCGATCCTGCGGTGTGAGGCACCGGCAGGCCTGCGATGCCGGACTCCGCCAGCTGACGACGGCGCTGCCGTCGGTAGGTGCCGACCGGGTCGAAGTTGATGCCGGCCCGCCGTGCCTTCTGGCCGTAGCGGGTGGTCCACTCGACCGTGCGCCGCGTCCCGTCCTCGTCGTGGATGACGCGGACGCTCTCCCCGGACTCCTCCTTCTGGTTGTCCCCGCCGCAGGTGCCGTTCCCGTTGTCGAGGCTGGTCGCACCGCCCTGCGACCAGGGCACGATGTGGTCCATCTGGCGGATCGGGGCATTGCAGAACGGTGCCCGACAGGTCTGATGGGCGAGCGTGAGGAAGCGCCTCAGGGAGGCGGGGAAGGCTCTGGACCTCGCCTCGACACCGACGAGCTGGCCCACGTCGAGGTCGGCGTAGAGGTTCCGGATCGTCAGCGCGAGGTCGGTGTCCTCGCCCCCGGAGTCCAGGGCCCGCAGCATCGCCTCGCGGACGTGGTCGTAGGGGACCGGCCCGAATCCCTCGATCGTCGCCGCATCGGCGTGCGCCGGGGCGAGCAGGGACCGGTCGGTGATGATGATCCCGATGTCCAGGGTGGTCGGATCGATGCCGTCGCCCCGGCCGACCAGGGCGTCGGCGAACATGTCCGCCATGATCTGCTGGTGGCCGCGCCGGTCGCCGGCGGCGCGGGCTCCCTCCGCCGCGACGGACAGTCCCTTCCGGATCCGGGCGGCGTCGATCGCCGGGATCAGCGCCCGCACCGAGGCCATGCCGTGGTCCTCGCGGGTGATCGTGACGTGCCGGTCCTTCATCGCCCGACGATGGCGCTCCGCCGCACCCTCCGGATCCAGCGCATGGAGCAAACGTGCGACGTGGTCGGAGATCTCCCGGGTGCCGCAGTACTGCAGGTCGGGGAGCTGTGCGGTGAGCATCGTGTCGACCAGTTCCCGCACATGCGGCGGGACCGGCCCCATCGCCGAGCCGACGGTGTGCACCGAGCGGGGGTTCAGCGTGCCCTCGGCCAGGACGGTGAGCATTCCCGGCATGCTCTGGACCAGTCGCCGGCAGGTCGCCAGGCTCCGACCGGCCACGGACCGCGACTCCTTGAGCATCCGCGAGGCCTCGGAGCGGGCGACCTGCATCGCCTGTCGCGGGCTCTCCTCGCGCTGCAGGCAGTCCTCCTTCACCGCGGCCTCGAGGCGCACCAGCGCACGGGCTCGTACCGCATCCAGAGCAGCTTCGATCCCGACGATGCTCGACAGCAGCGCCTTGGTCTCGGCCACGGACAGACGGTCGAGCGACGGGGAGCCCTGCACGCCGAGCGTCGTGAGGGCTGACCGGGCCGCCGCGACGTCGACCTCTCCGACGAGGACCGCTCTCTCCTCCACACGCACGGGTACGTCCACCGGCACCGGCGCGCCCTCAGCGGCACCGTCCGCTGGCGGGACGTCGTTCACCGGACGGTGGCCGCCGTCGGCCTCCCCAGTGTCGTCGTGTCGCTGCGGATCCTCTGCCATGTGACCAGTATCGCATGTCAGTTGGATAGAGGGAAGGGGCCGGCGGAAACCCCTCCACAGCTGTGCACAGAATGTGGAAAAGGTGGGGCGTGTGGAGGAACAGTGGGGAGGGTGGTCCTGTCCGGATGTGGCGGCAGCGGCGGGATGCGCGTCAGGAGAGCGCGGCCGGCGAGCTGCTGCGACGTGCGATGCTTCGGACATATCGTCCGGTTCGCCCGGGCCGATGTCGAATGCCTGAGCTGCGGGGGAGTCGTCCCGCGAGAGGCAGAGAGAAACGGGGTTCAGGGAGGTCGCACTGCTCACGAAGCAGGAACGGTCACCGCCGTCGGCTCGGAGAGAATCCGGAACACGCGCCCGGAGGTTGCTTTTCGTGTATCGACGATGGTGTCACCCGAGAAACTGTCGAGTCTCCGGGGTCCCCCAATCGCACAGACGTACGAGGCGACGGTGAGTGCTGCGCGAGCATGCCGAACCGGTCCGCGCGAGCGCACCCCGCCCGCCCCGGCGACTCGCGGGATGGCCGCAGGTCGAGGCCGTCCCGTCGACCTCAGGCGGTGTCGTGCGTGGCGATGAGCGAGACCGCCACGAGGAACAGGGCGATCGCGCCGAATCCCGCGCCGGCACAGGCGGGCAGCGCGCGGTGCTCCAGACCGCGGTCGTGGCGGCTGACCCCGACATATCCGAGGGCGACGGCGGCGAGGCCCGGCGGCACGGCGAGCACGTCGCCGAAGATCGGGATCAGGGCGCAGAGCAGCGCGATCAGGCCGAAGGCGAGGGAGAGGTCCCCGGGGGAGCGCCGCCCGCGTCGGGGCGGACGGGCATCGTCCATGCTTGCATCGTAGAGGGGAGTGCGCGATCTCCTCCGGGTGCCGCACCTGCTCGCGGTCCTGCTGGGCACTGCGCGGTTGCTCGGCCCACCGGACGTGCGTCAGACGGTGCTCGCGCTGGCGGGCCGTGCTCGCGGCACCTGGGGAGAGCAGTGCGCTCCGCGGGGACGAACAGGTACGCCGCGGCATGCCGGACGCGGGAAGGGCCGACGGCGAGGGGGCACGGGATGAACGCACTGCGAAGGGTCGAAGGAGACGAGCCGCACCGCATCCGTCTCATGTGGGACTACGCCCTGATCTTCGAGTGGGCGGATGTCGAGCTGGACGACCTGCCAGACCTCGAAGAGGTGCTCCCCATCGACCTCATCTCACGGATCCACGCGTGGGGCGAGGAGATGGAGGGGGCGTACGGGGAGCTGTACCTCGAGGATCCTCCGCCGGTCGCGTCGGAGCTCGCGGCGCGGCTGGAGTCCGAATACCGAGGGTTCCGTCGCGAGATCCGCGGGCTCGGGTTCGAGCTCGATCGAGAAGCTGATCGCTGGCCGTTCGACGTGCAGCTGTCGAACCGCTTCCGCGGCACCGCGCCGGGCACCCCCTGACCTCACTCCAGCGGGTTCTCCTGCGGAGGCAGCGCCGCGACCAGCGGGTGGTCCTTCTCGATGACGCCCATCTTCGCCGCGCCACCGGGTGCTCCGAGCTCGTCGAAGAACTCGACGTTGGCGTTGTAGTACTCCGCCCACTCGTCCGGGGTGTCGTCCTCGTAGAAGATCGCCTCGACCGGGCAGACCGGTTCGCAGGCGCCGCAGTCCACGCACTCGTCCGGTTGGATGTAGAGCATCCGGCTGCCTTCATAGATGCAGTCGACGGGACACTCGTCGACGCAGGCGCGGTCCTTCACGTCGACGCAGGGCAGGGCGATCACGTAGGTCATCGGAGACGGTCCTCCCAGGAGCGGTGGGGCGGTGCGGGCTCTTCCCGCGGTGCTGCGAGCACCGTAGGATCTCAAGTGCACTTGAGGTCAAGGCGGAGGGAGGGGGATGCTCGTGAATGCGCCCCACGAGCCCGAGCAGCTCATGACCATCGGTGAGATGGGCCGACGCACCGGCGTCGCCGCGAGCGCCCTGCGCTACTACGAGGACCTGGGGCTCATCGCCTCCGTGCGCACCGCCGGGAACCAGCGACGCTACGCCCGGCACATGCTGCGCCGCGTCTCCCTGGTCTCGGTCGCCAAGCGCCTCGGGATCCCGCTGGCCGACGTCGGCGCCGCCTTCGGCGACGTCCCCATGGACCGCACACCCTCCCACGCCGACTGGCAGCGGGCCTCCCGCCGCTGGCGCCGCACCCTCGAGGAGCGCCGACGTGCGATCGAGCGGCTCGAGCATGAGCTCACCGGCTGCATCGGCTGCGGCTGCCTCTCGCTGAAGGCCTGCGCGCTGCTGAACCCCGACGACGCGCTCGCCGCGACCGGCGCCGGGCCCCGCCGGCTCGAGGACGCCATCGAGGACGACGAAGGAGACGACGGCGGCGACGAGCGGACGTGAGTGCGGGGCGGGCGGCCGACGCCGCGCAGTCGCGCGAGACGGCCGCCGAGTGCGGGGCGTCGGCCGCCGGGCCGCCGCGCGCCGGTCCACAGCCGTCCGCTGATGGCGACGTATGACGCCCCGGTTTGCCCTCAAGCGGGCTTGAGGTTCTATGGTCGAGCTGTTGCTCGTCGGGCGGACCGGTGGGGTTCGACGAAAGGAAGGACTGATCATGGCTGAGTACACGCTTCCCGATCTCGATTACGACTACGGCGCGCTGGATCCCTCGATCTCGGGGAAGATCATGGAGCTGCACCACTCCAAGCACCACGCGACCTACGTCAAGGGTGCGAACACGGCGCTGGAGAAGCTCGCCGCGGCCCGCGAGGCCGGGGACTTCGGGTCGATCAACCAGTTCTCGAAGGACCTCGCGTTCAACCTCGGTGGTCACACGAACCACTCGATCTTCTGGAAGAACCTCTCGCCGGAGGGCGGCGACAAGCCGACCGGCGAGCTCGCGCAGGCGATCGATGAGTACTTCGGCTCGTTCGACTCCTTCCGTGCGCACTTCACGGCGGCGGCGCTGGGCATCCAGGGCTCGGGCTGGGCGGTGCTCGCCTACGAGCCGATCGGCGGGAACCTCGTGATCGAGCAGTTCTACGATCAGCAGAACGGTGTGCCGGTGGCGACGATCCCGCTGTTCCAGCTGGACATGTGGGAGCACGCCTTCTATCTCGATTACCAGAACGTGAAGGCGGACTACGTCAAGGCGATCTGGAACATCGTGAACTGGGCCGACGTCCAGGCCCGCTTCGAGGCCGCGCGCTCCTCGGCGTCCGGTCTCGTCGTGCCGCAGGCCTGATCCTTCGGGCGTCGTGCCCTGAACACTGCTGGCTCCGGCCCGTGTCCCCTGACGCAGGGGACGCGGGCCGGCGTCATGCCGGGGATCCCCGCACAGCCGCGTCCTGCGTCGCGCGAACTCGCTCGCGCCGATCCGGCAGGCCGCCGACACCCCGTCCGGACCAGGCCTCCTGCAACCCGTCCGAGGACCCTCCTGATGTCGGGGACGCGCTGGAGTAGGGTCACCGGCACCTCGCCGACGCACGGCGGCCCGGACCCGTCGTGCGGCGGCGTCGGCATGTCCGGGGGCGGCGGGACCCGCGCGGCGCCGTGGCTCAGGCGGCCGGGTCCTCCACCCGGCCGTCGCGCAGGGTGATCACCCGGTCCGCGTCCTCGGCGAACTCTCGGTCGTGGGTGACCATCACGGTCGCGACCTTCAGCTCGCGGGTGATCCCCACCAGCAGGTCCACGACCTCGCGGGAGCGCTCGTGGTCCAGGGCGCTGGTCGGCTCGTCCACCAGCAGCACCGCCGGATCGGTGAACAGAGCGCGGGCGATGTTGACCCGCTGGCGCTGACCGCCGGAGAGCTCGTGCGGTCGACGGTCCGCGTACTGGCCCATCCCGACGCGCTCGAGCATCGCCTCGGCCCGGTCTCGTTCGGCGCGGAGGCGCCGGCCGCGCACTCCGGCGAGGTGCTTCGTGACCAGCAGCTGGTCGCGCACGGTGAGGGCGGGCAGCAGGTTCGGCTGCTGGAAGACCACGCTGATCCGGTCGCGGCGCATCGCGGTGCGGCGCTTCTCGTCCAGCGCGGTGAGGTCCCTGCCCTCGATCAGGACGCTGCCGGAGCCCGGGACGACGAGCCCCGCGGCGACGCTGAGCAGGGTGGACTTTCCCGAGCCGGAGGGGCCGAGGATCACCGCGAACTCGCCGCGGGCCACGTCGAGGCTCGCCTGGTGCAGCACGGTGTTCAGGCGCTCGCTGCCGTCGGGGTTCCGGCCGTCGGGGTAGGTGACGGTGACGTCCCGGGCCGAGAGCGCGGGGGCGGTCGTCGTGGTGTCGGGGGCGACGTTCCTGGCGGTGGTGGTCATGGGGTTCAGTTCCCTCCGAGGGCGAGCAGCGGATCGACGCGGGTGACGCGCCGGGTGGCGAGGACGGAGCCGAGCAGGCCGATCACGAGCACCCCGGCGACGGGCAGCAGCACGGTCACCGCCGAGGACTCGAACGGGGCGACGGCCGCGAGCGCCGCACCGCCGGCCCCGCCGACGATGCCTCCCACCGCCGCGCCGACGGCGAGCAGGATCGCGGCCTGGCCGACGGTGTCGCGCAGGACGTAGCGGGCGGTCGCGCCGAGGGCGCGCAGCACGGCGATGTCGCGGGTGCGCTGGATCGTCCAGACGGACAGGAAGGCGATCGTGACCAGGGCGGAGATGCCGTAGAGGAAGGCCTGGATGAGGGTCAGCGAGCCGTTCTCCGAGGAGTAGGAGGGCAGCGCGGCGAGTGAGTCGGAGACGCTCACGGCGCGGGTGCCGGAGTCCCAGGCGGCCTGCTCGACGACGGCGTCGTCCGGACCGGCGCCGTGGACCAGCAGGGCGGAGCCCGCGGTGTCCTCGGCCTGGTGGGCGAGGTCCTGGAAGGTGGTGACGTCGACGTAGCCGACGGGGGAGTGGGAGTACCAGGAGGTCGGGGCGGTTCCGGTGACGGTGAGGTCCTGGCCGTTGACCTGCACGGTGTCCCCGGCCGTGACGCCGAGGTCGGCGGCGACGTCCTCGGGCAGCAGCGCCTCACCCGGGGCGGGCGCCGAGGGCAGCGCCTGCGCGGCCTCGCCGTCGGGGGCGATGCCGAACAGGGCCAGCGAGGTCACCGCCTCGCCGGCCTCGATGCGCATCTGGCCGACGGACAGCGGCTCGGCGGTGATCCCGTCGGCCGCCTCCCAGGTCGAGGCCTGCTCGGTCGAGACCTGCGAGTCGGACCAGGAGATCTCGTCGCCGAGGGTGGGGGTGAGCACGACCGCGTCGGCCGGCAGGTCCTCGATGGCGGAGATGTTCTGGTGGGCGAGACCGCGGGTGAGGCCGGTCAGCAGCACCAGCAGCAGGGTGAGCAGGGCGATCACCCCGATCATGAGGGTGAATCGACCCTTGGCGTGGACGATGTCCTTGAGTGCGACGAACATGGCTCCATGCCATCGCGGATCCCGCCCCGCGACATCGCCTGTGCGGGATGGTCCCCGCTGACCCGAAGGACGAGCGCCGAGTCGTCCTTTCGGACGATGCCGTGAGCGGGGGTGCGCGGCGGGCCTGCCCATAGAGTGTCGAGGGTGAACGCAGAGCCAGTCCCGGAGCAGGAGTCGGACCGTCCCCGGATCGGGGAGGACCGGGCGCCGACCGGCACGCCCGTGTCGTCGGCCCGGTCCGCGCCTGCGGTCGAGCCCGCACCGGGGGCCTCGCACCGGCCGGCGGACGATCCCGCGCCGACGGGCGACACCTCCACCGCCCTCGCCGCCACCCTGCGCGGCGCGATGCACATCGCGTTCCTGGTGCTGCCGGTGGTGGGCGCGGTCCGCGCGATCACGGCCGACGGCGTCCCCGCGCCGCTCGCGATCCTGTGCGCCGCCGTGCTCGCCGGGATCTACCTGCTCGGCTCGCAGCGGGCCCTGCGCCGCGGCGACGCCGGACGCGCGGACACCACCGACCTGCTGCTCCCGTCGGCGCCGTGGGTGCTCGCGCTGACCGCCGCCTGGATGGCGACCACCTTCGTCTCCCCGTCGTTCGTGTGGATCGCGTTCACGCTGTTCTTCCTGGTCCTGTTCGCGCTGGGACCCGTCGGCGGGCCCCTCGCGCTCGCGCTGGTGACCCTGTGGGCGATCGTCTCCCCGGTGCTCGGGCGGGACGAGGACCTGCTGGGCGTCGGCGAGATCCTCGGACCGCTCATCGGCGCCGTGTTCTCCCTGGTCGCGCACGCCGTCTACCGGCGCCTGCTGCGCGAGACGGATCGCAGCCGGGTGCTGGTCGCGCATCTCCGCGCCGCCCAGGCCGAGCTCGCCGACTCCGAGCGGAGGAAGGGCGTGGCCGAGGAGCGGCAGCGCCTGGCCAGCGACATCCACGACTCCCTCGCCCAGGGCCTGAACTCGATCGTGATGCTCTCCCGCGCCGCGGGCGCCGCTCACCCGTCGGCCGCCGAGGAGTTCTCCCGCATCGAGGGCACCGCCCGCGAGAACCTCGCCGACGCACGCGGCCTGGTCCGCGATCTCGCGGACCGCGCCCCGCGCACCACCCTCGAGCAGGCGCTGCGCGAGGTGATCGCCCGTGTCGAGGCGCTCGGCGGGCCCACCCGCTGGGAGCTGCGGATCGACGGGACCCCGATGGAGCTCGCGCCCGAGCAGGTCGAGACCCTGCACCGGGCCGCGCAGTCCCTGGTCGCGAACGTGCAGCGGCATGCCCAGGCGCAGCGCTGCGTGCTCACGCTGGCCTGGTGGCCGGACCGGGTGAGCCTCGACGTGGTCGACGACGGGCGCGGCTTCGACCCGTCGGCCGTGGGTCGGGCGGCCGGCGGCGCTGCCACCGGCGACGCCGCGCGCACCGCCCCCGCCGCCCGCTCGGCGGACGCCCCCGCCGCCGGGCCGGCCTCCGCCACCCCTGCCCCCGATCGCACCGAGGGCGGCGACGGGCTGCGCCTGCTGCGGGCGCGGATGGACCGGGCCGGGGGTACCGTGACGATCGACTCGACCCCGGGGGAGGGCACCTCCGTCGGCCTGACCCTTCCGCTGCGCGACCAGGAGGCCCGACCGTGAGCATCCGCCTGATGATGGTCGACGACCACCCCGTCGTCCGCACCGGGCTGCGCGCCCTGCTCGAGGCCGATGCGGAGGTCGAGGTCGTCGCCGACGTCGGCTCGGGCGACGAGGCGCTGCAGGCGCTGGACCGGCTGGTGACCACCGGCGAGGGCGTCCCCGACCTGGTGCTGATGGACCTGAACCTCGGCGACGGGATCGGCGGGATCGAGACCACGCGGAGACTCCGTGCGCAGCACCCGGGCGTGCAGGTCCTCGCCGTGACCACCTTCGACGCGGAGGCCGACGTGGTCGGTGCGCTCGAGGCCGGCGCGACCGGCTATGTGCTCAAGGACGCGCCCACCGAGGCGCTGCTGGACGCTGTGCGCGAGGCCGCTGCCGGACGCTCCGTGCTCTCCCCCGAGGTGCAGCAGCTGCTGGTGCGGCGCATGGCCGAGCCCCGCACCGCCCTGTCACCGCGCGAGACCGAGATCCTCGAGGTGCTCGCGACCGGTGCGACGAACCGCGAGGCGGCCAAGCGCCTGTTCATCTCCGAGTCGACCGTGAAGACCCACCTCGTCCACCTCTACGAGAAGCTCGGCGTCGAGAGCCGCACTGCGGCGCTGCGGGTGGCGCGGGAGCGTCGGCTGATCCGCTGAGGGGCGGACGACGGCGGGTCACGCCGGAAGCAGGGCGCCGGAAGCAGGGAGTGCCGGCGGCTCCTGACCGTCGGAGGTGGCGTCTGCGCAGGTCGCAGCCGTGGACGCCCGGGTCGGCCCCAGGGGCTGCGCCCTATCCTGAGCAGCTGCGCCCGCCCCGGGGCGCCCGTGGACGGAAAGAGGTGGCCCCGTGCGCACCGAGATGACGCGATCGCTGGGAGTGGCCGGCATCGTGCTGATGGTGGTCGCCGCCGCGGCCCCGATCACCGTGGTGGTCGCGAACTTCCCGCTGATCCTGCTGGAGTCCGGGAGCATCGGCGCGCCGCTGATGATCCTCGCGGCCACGCTCATCCTGCTGCTCTTCGCCGTCGGCTTCACCTGGATGACCCCGCACGTCCCCGACGCCGGCGCCTTCTACGCCTACGTCCACCAGGGCCTCGGCCGCCGGGCCGGCCTCGGCACCGCGGCGGTCGCCCTGCTCAGCTACGTGCTGCTGACCGTGTCGATGACCTGCTATCTCGGCGTGCAGGCCGGGAACCTGCTCACCCTGTGGACCGGGATCGAGCTGCCGTGGTGGCTGATCTCCGCGGTGATGATCGCGGTGGTGGGCGTGCTCGCGCATCGCCGCATCGACCTCTCCGCCGCGGTGCTCGGCGTGGTGCTGGTGCTCGAGATCCTCGCGGTGCTCGCGATCGACCTCGGCGTGCTCGCCTCCGGCCGCGAGCTCACCCCGGTCCCGTTCAGCCCCGCCGAGGCGCTCTCGGGCGCGCCGGGGCTGGGCCTCCTCTTCGCGTTCCTGGGCTTCTTCGGCTTCGAGGCGACCGCCGTGTTCCGCCACGAGGCCCGCGACCCGCTGCGCACCATCCCGCGCGCCACCTACGTCGCGGTGCTGCTGATCGGCGTGCTCTACACCGTCTCCTCGTGGCTGGTGATCTCCGGGCTCGGCGCCGAGGACGCCCTCGCCGCCGCCGCGGCGAGCCCCGACTCGGTCGTGGTCGCGCTCGCCGGTGACGTGGTCGCGCCGATCATGCGCGACGTGACCCAGGTCCTGGTCGTGACCAGCATGTTCGCGTGCATGCTGGGGTTCCACAACATCGTCGCCCGCTACCTGTTCACCCTCGGTCGGCGCGGGGTGCTGCCCTCCGCGCTCGGGCAGGTGCACCCGGTGCACCGCGCCCCCTCCCGCGCCTCGCTCACCGTCACCGGCATCACCGCCGCGATCGTGCTGGTCTCGGCGCTCGCGCAGCTGGACCCCGTGGTCGAGATCTACACCTGGTACTCGGGCCTCGGCGCGATCGGGGTGATCGCGATGATGGCGCTGACCGCTCTCGCGGTGCTCCGCTTCGGCGGCCGACGGGCAGGCGCGATCACCCTCGTCGCGACCGGGCTCGGCGGGCTGGGCCTGTTCGTCGTGCTCGGCATCTCGCTGGCGAACTTCCCGCTGATGGTGGGCGGGACCGTCGCGGCGATCGTGTGCGCCGCGCTCCTCGTCGGCGCCTTCGTGCTCGGTGCTGTCGCCGGCCCGACGCGCAGCACCGGCGCCCCCGAGGACGGGGACGCCGGTGCGGAGATGACCGTCGGCGAGACGACTGTCGACGACGAGGCGCCGGTGGGCGGCGCGGACGAGGACCCGGGGCTCACCACCGATGGGCGACGTCGATGACCAGGCGCGAGCCGTCACCGGGTCCGTCGAGCACGAAGGCCCGCATCGGGAGCCGGGCGCGGACGCCGAGCCCGATCAGGGTCTGCCCCTCGAAGCTGCCGGTGAAGGCGACCTGGCGGAAGGTGCGATAGCCGGTCACGTCCACCGCGCGCGACGGGGTGCGCGGCGAGTAGGTCGCTTCGCCGCGGTCGTCGTAGGCCGCGGCCTCGACGAGGACCTGCAGGTCCGCCGCGCCCGAGAGCTGGACGACCTGCCCGGAGCCGAGCTGCTCCACACGGCTCACGTAGGAGACGGAGTACCCGGTGGCGGTGCCGTCCAGGTCCACGACGAGCCGGTCGAAGCAGTCGTGGCGGCCGGAGCGGAGGTTCTCGACCTGGGCCGAGGTGGTGGCGGTGACCGATTCGGGGAGCGACCCCCAGCGGATCCCGCAGTACGGCGCGGCCGACGCGGTGGCCGGGGCGACGGCGCCCAGTCCCACCAGCAGCGCGCCCGAGGCGAGGACGGACAGGATTCTCTTCTTCACGGCTGCCTCCTCCAGGCGACGGCGAAGGCCACGGCGGCCAGGGCCGTATGACGGGATTCTCCGCTCCCGCGGGGACGCGTTCCAGTGACCGGCAGGTCATGACGACCGAATCGTGATCTAGGGATGACCTGCGGGAGCGGAACTATCCGCAGCCATCGCGTCGGCCGGTGCCGAGGGTGATCGACACCTGATGCCCGATGGACGGCACGAGCGGCTGCAGGCGGCGGACTTCGGTCCCGCATGTCGGGGCCGAGGGGCTGGCACGATGCCCCGTATGACAGCCCTCGTCGCCTATGCGACCCATTCCGGAGCCACCCGCACCCTCGCCGAGACCCTCGCCGACGCCCTGCGCGGGGCAGGTCTCGACTGCGAGCTCGTCGACATCGAGGACGCGCCGGACCCGGCCGGCTACGACGCCGTGGTGCTCGGCTCGGGCGTGCGCGTCGAGTCCATCGAGAAGAGCGCCGCGAACTGGGCGAAGCAGCACGCCGCGGCCCTCGCGACCAGGCCCTTCGCCTTCTTCTCCTGCTCCGGCTCCGCCGCCGACCCCGCCAAGGGCGGCAAGCAGAAGGCGACCGACGCCTTCCTTGCGACCCTCGACCACGCCCCCGTCGCGACCGCGAACTTCCCCGGCTGGGTGCTCATGGACCGCATCCCGCTGCACGAGCGCGTGCTGCTGAAGTCCATGCGCACCCCCACCGGGGACTTCCGCGACCTGCCCGCCGTCGCGGCGTGGGGGAGGGAGATAGCGCCGCTGCTGCAGGGCTGACCTGCAGTGACGATGTCCTACGCCGGTAGTACAATGCGGTCATGACGACGATCAGCAAGCGCGAGCTCAACCAGCAGACCGCCGCGGTGCTCGCTCGTGTCACCGACACAGAGGACGTGGTCGTGACGGAGCGGGGCGTGCCGCGGTGGAGAGTCAGCAGCGCCCGAGAACCCGAAGGCGTGCTGGCGAGGCTCGAGCGGCAGGGGAGATTCACCCCTGCGCGGTCGACGCCGTCCCCGTGGCCGTCGCGGGTCGGCGGGCCCGTGTACACCACGAGTGAGGCGGATGCGTTCCTCGCCGAGATGCGCGGCGATCACTGAGTCATGAGCAGTGACCTCGTCTATCTCGACTCCTCTGTCGCCCTCCGCACGATCCTCGATGTTCCGGAGCGCACGCACGTCCAGTCCTGGATGGACCGGGCCGGGACTCTCGTCTCCTCCCGCCTGCTCCGCACCGAGGTGGTGCGCGTCCTCCGCCGTGAGGGACGGTCCCTCGTCGACGGGACGCCACTCCTGGATCGGGTGGGACTGCTCGAGATCGGGCGCGACACGCATGCCGTGGCCGAGTCCATCGAGCGCCACGTGAAGACTCTCGGTGCGCTGCACCTCGCCACTGCGCTGCTCCTGGGCGAGCCGGTCGTCGTCGCCACTCATGACAGGACGATGAAAGACGTCGCGGCGCATCTCGGGCTGGAGGTCCTGGACCCTGTCGATCGCGTCGGATGATGCCGAATCGACCGTTCCGTCTTACTCATCCTTTCCGCACGACCCGCAGGAACAGCTCATGGAAGCGTGTCTCGCCGGTGGACTCGGGGTGGAAGGCGAGACCCATGACCCGGCCCTGCCGCGCCGCGACCGCGCGGCCGTCCGGCAGCGCGGCGAGCAGCTCCGCGGCCGGGCCGATCTCCTCGATCAGCGGGGCGCGGATGAACGCGGCCCGCACCGGCGCCCCGTCGGCCCGCGGCCCCTCGAGCGCGGGGATCACGAGATCCGTCTCGAAGGACTCCGTCTGCCGGCCGAAGGCGTTGCGGCGCACGGTCACGTCCAGCCCGCCGAAGGTCTCCTGACCGGGGCCGCCGTCCCGCAGCCGCGCGGCCAGCAGGATCAGCCCCGCGCAGGTGCCGAGCACCGGCAGGCCCTCCGCGATCACCTCCCGCAGCGGCTCGCGCAGCCCGGTGATCCGGGCGAGGCGATCGATGACCGTCGACTCCCCGCCGGGGATCACCAGGCCGTCGACCACTGCGAGCTCGGCGGGTCGCCGCACCGCGGTGACGTGCGCACCGAGCTGCTCGAGCATACGAGCGTGCTCGCGCACGTCGCCCTGCAGGGCGAGCACCCCGATGCGCGGGCCGGAGGTCGCGCCCCCGCTCACCACCCGCGCTCGGCGAGGCGGTGCGGGGCGGGGAGGTCGGCGACGTTGATGCCGACCATCGCCTCGCCGAGGCCCCGCGAGACCTCCGCGATCACGGCGGCGTCGTCGTAGGAGACCGTCGCGCGCACGACGGCGGCCGCGCGCTTCGCCGGCTCGCCGGACTTGAAGATCCCGGAGCCGACGAACACCCCGTCGGCCCCGAGCTGCATCATCATCGCGGCGTCCGCCGGGGTCGCGACCCCACCCGCGGTGAACATCGGCACGGGCAGCGCCCCCGCCTCCGCGACCTCCTTGACCAGCGCGTACGGAGCCTGGAGCTCCTTCGCGGCGAGGTAGAGCTCGTCCTCCGAGCGGGCGGACAGGGCCCGGATCTCGGCGTTGATGGTGCGGATGTGCTTCGTCGCCTCGGAGACGTCGCCGGTGCCGGCCTCCCCCTTGGAGCGGATCATCGCCGCGCCCTCTGTGATGCGACGCAGCGCCTCCCCGAGGTTCGTCGCCCCACACACGAAGGGCACGGTGAAGCGGTGCTTGTCGATGTGGTGGACGTAGTCGGCGGGGGAGAGCACCTCGGACTCATCGATGAAGTCCACGCCGAGCTCCTGCAGCACCTGCGCCTCGACGAAGTGGCCGATCCGGGCCTTGGCCATCACCGGGATCGAGACCGCCTCGATGATCCCGTCGATCATGTCGGGGTCGGACATGCGCGAGACGCCGCCCTGGGCGCGGATGTCGGCGGGGACCCGCTCGAGCGCCATGACGGCGACGGCGCCGGCGTCCTCGGCGATCCTTGCCTGCTCGGGGGTGACGACGTCCATGATCACGCCGCCCTTGAGCATCTCGGCGAGGCCGCGCTTGACGGTGCCGGTGCCGGTGGAGGGGGCGGCGCTGGTGGACGGAGTGGGGGCAGGGGCGCTCATGGGAGCTCCTTCGCAGCTCGCGCGGCGCGGGCCGACGGCTCCTGACACCGCGACCCTCCCTGCACCACTTTGATCTAGGCCAAAACGTAGCACGGCGTCGCGCGGGTGTCTTCGGGGGTCCACAGGGCGGGCGGGGCTCGGGCCGGGGCTGGCAATGCGAAGAGTGGCGCCCAGCGCGGAGGGAGCTCGTCTACGCGGAGGGAACCGGGCTGAGCGCAACTCTTCGCAGTCGCCCTTCTGAGAGGACCCGTCTCCACCCCGGCCGCCGTCCGACGCTCGCCCTAGACTCAGGCGCGTGGAGACCCCCTCGACCGCGCAGATCACCGGTACCACCGCCGCAGAGATCGCCGGCAGCGTGCGCGACCTGGTCGACCGCGGCGAGCTGGTCCCCGGCGACCTGCTCCCGCCGGTGCGCGCCCTCGCCGAGCAGCTGGGCGTCAACCGCAACACCGCCGTCGCCGCGTACCGGAAGCTCGCCCGCGACGGCGCCGTCGTCGCACAGGGCCGGGCCGGGACCCGCATCGCCGGACCGCAGGCCGTGGCGCAGGAGGGCTTCGCCGCCCCGGATGCGCTCAGGGACCTCACCGGTCGCGCAGGCTCCGCAGTTCCCGGCGGACTCGGCGGGCCCGACGCTCCCGGCGGACTCGGCGGGCCCGACGCTCCCGGGGGACTCGAAGCTCCCGGCGACGCCGCGAGAGCAGGCCGCGGCACAGGAGGCGTTCTTGCGGGAACGCTCCGCGACCTGGGCAGCGGCAACCCCGACCCCGCCCTCATCCCGGACCTCGCGCCCGCGCTCGCCGGCGCCGTCGGCCGCCCGGTGCTCTACGGCGAGCCGGTGATCGATCCAGGCTTCGAGGCCTGGGCGCGGGACTGGGTCGCGCCCGACGTGCCCGGCGGCGCCGATGTCGATCTGACGCTGACCAGCGGTGCCGTCGACGCGATCGAGCGTCTTCTGGCCCAGGCGCTCGTGCGCGGCGACGCCGTGGCGCTGGAGGACCCGTGCTTCCTGGCGAGCATCCAGACCGTCCGCCACGCGGGCTACCGCGCGGTGTCCGTCCCCGTCGACGACGAGGGCATGACGCCGGACGGGCTGCGCGCCGCGCTCGAGGTCGGAGCCCGCGCCGTGGTCCTCACTCCTCGAGCCCAGAACCCCACGGGCGCCTCGCTCAGCCCACGCCGGGCCGAGGAGCTGCGCGCCGTGCTCGTCGACCACCCGTACGTGCTCGTCGTCGTCGACGACTACTTCTCGTTCCTGTCCCGGCGGCCCTTCCGTTCGCCGCTGCCGGCCGGGCACCGCCGCTGGGCGCTGGTGCGCTCGGTCTCGAAGTTCCTCGGCCCCGACCTGTGCCTCGCGGTCACCGCGACCGACCCCCAGACCGCCGGCAGGCTCGCTCTGCGGCTCAGCCCCGGCACCACCTGGGTCAGCCACCTCCTGCAGCGACTCGCCCACGGGGTGCTCGCCGACGACGCCGCCCGCGCCCTGATCGAGCGGGCCGGCGAGCACTACGCAGCCCGGAACGCGCAGGTCGCCGCGCTGCTCACGGCGCAGGGACTGCCCGTCGAGGCGGCCGACGGGATGAGCCTGTGGCTCCCCGTCCCGCCCCCCGACCGAGAGATCGCGGCGGAGCTCGCCCGCCGAGGATGGCGGGTGCGCACCGGGGGCGAGTTCCGCCTCGCCCCGGGCGGGCACGGCGTCGAGGCCTCCCGGCACCTGCGCCTGACCGTCCACGACCTCACCGACGCCGAGGCGCAGCGGTTCGCGACTGATCTGGCCGACGCGGCCGGGGCGGGGCCTGCTGCGGCCGACGTGCTGCGCGAGGGGGCCGGCAGAGCGTAGGCCGAGCGGCCGAGCGCCCGACAGGACACGCTCAGCGCGTCCGCTCGATCGTGCCGACGATCGTCTCGCTGATCTCCCGCAGTCGGCGGAGCTGCTCGGGATCGAGCGGATCGATCGCGAGGTCGAGCACCTCGGCGGCGTGCCCCGGCGCGGTCGCCACGACCTTCTCGAAGCCCGCGTCGGTGAGCACGGCGAGGGTGGTGCGTCCGTCGGCCGGGTCGGGCAGGCGCTCCACCCAGCCCTTCGCCTCCAGGCGGGTGACCACCTGGGAGAGGCGCTGGAGGCTCGAGTCCGCGCGCACCGCGAGCTCGCGGAGGCGCAGACGGCGCTCCGGCTGCTCGGAGAGCTGCGAGAGCACCTGGTAGTCGAAGTGGGTGATCCCGGCATCGCGACGCAGCTGGGCGTCGAGCGCCGCGGGCAGCCGCACCAGGAGGCTCGTGAGAGCCCGCCAGGTGGCCTGCTCCTCGGGCGTCAGCCAGCGCGGGTCCTGGTCGGTGGTCATCCGTCAGATCCTACGGGCCCCGGGGCGAGCATTGGCCGCCGCCGCGGCCGCGTGACTAGGATCGACGGCGACCGTGACCGCTCCGACGACGGAGAGCACCCATGTCCCTGCAGGACCCGTCGACCGCGCTGCGCGTCGGCATCGTCGGCACCGGGGGGATCTCCCGTGCCCATCTGCCCGGCTGGCAGGCGCTCGGCGCCGAGTTGCACTGCACCAGCCCCGAGGGCGCCGAGGCGTTCGCCGCCGAGGCCGGTGCGCGCGTGCAGCCGGACCTCGATGCGCTGCTCGCGGCGGTGGACGTGGTGGACGTCTGCACCCCCACCCCCTCGCACCCCGGCATCGTCCGCGCCGCGCTCGACGCAGGGAAGGACGTGCTCTGCGAGAAGCCGCTCGCGCTGACCGGCGAGGAAGCGCGAGAGCTCGTCGCGCACGCCGAGAACGTCGGCCGCCGGCTGTTCCCCGCGCACGTCGTGCGCTGGTTCCCGCAGTACGCCGCCGCGAAGCGCGCCGTCGACACGGGCGCGATCGGCACCCCCGCCGTGCTGCGCTTCGAGCGCACCGGCGCCCTGCCGGACCGGGACTGGTACGCCGACGAGGAGCGCTCCGGCGGCATCGTGATGGACCAGATGATCCACGACATCGACCAGGCGCTCTGGCTCGCCGGCGACGCGGAGTCGGTCCACGCCCGCCAGCAGGTCGCCGCCTCCGACCCGACTGTGCGCACCGCCCACGTGGTCCTCACCCACCGCTCCGGCGCGCTCAGCCACTGCCGCGGCTTCTGGGGCCCGGGCGGCACCCGGTTCCGCTTTACCTTCGACCTCGCCGGCGACCGCGGCCGCCTCCGGTACGACAGCGCCGCCGACGCCGGCATCACCTTCGACGACGTCGCCTCCGCCCGGCAGGCGAGCGGCGACGGCTTCCTGCCCGACGTCTCCACCATGGAGGACCCCTACGCCGCCGAGATCGCCGAGTTCGCCCGCGCGGTCACCGTCGGCGGCACCACCCGCGTCGAGGCGGCCGACGGCGCCCGCGCCGTGGAGGTCTCCCGCGCCGCCCTCGACTCCCTGCGCACCGGACGGAGCATCCCATGCTGAACGCCCCAGGTCAGGACCCCGCGAACGCATCGGCCGACGCACCGCTGCGCGTGGCGCTGATGAGCTGCGCCCACACCCACGCCTTCTCCTACGCGGCGCTGCTCGAGGCCCGAGCCGACGTGGACCTCGTCGTCGCCGACCCCGACGGCTACGGGGACGTGCGCGGGGTGCGGGTCGTCGGCAGCTACCAGGACGCCTGGGAGGCCTGGCCGGAAGGCCCCGACGCCATCGTCGTCACCAGTGCGAACGCCCACCACCGCGAGCTCGTGCTCGAGGCCGCTCGCCGCGGCGTGCACGTGCTGTGCGAGAAGCCGCTCGCGACCACCGTGGCGGACGCCGAGGAGATGCTCGCAGAATGCCGTGAGGCGGGCGTGGTGCTGATGACCGCCTTCCCCGTCCACTTCTCGCCCGCCGTCCAGGCGCTGCGCGCCGCGGTCGCCGACGGCGCCCTCGGCGAGATCGTCGGCCTCACCGGCACGAACAACGGCAAGCTCCCCGCGGGCCGCGACTGGTTCACCGACGTCGAGCTCGCCGGCGGCGGCTCGCTCGTGGACCACACCGTGCACCTCGCCGAGATCCTCGACTCCGTGCTCGGGGAGCCCGAGAGCGTCCACGCCGTCTCCAACCGGATCCTGTACGCGGACCGTGCGGGGGAGGGCGCCGAGACCGGCGGGCTCGTCACCCTGACCTATGCCTCCGGCGTCGTCGCCACGATCGACTGCTCCTGGTCGATGCCGGCCGATGCGCCGACCTGGGGCGGGCTCACCCTCCAGGCCCTCGGCACGGGGGGCCAGCTCCAGATCGACGCCTTCGCCCAGCACGTGGGCGGGCCCGGCCAGTGGCTGCCCTACGGCACCGACCTCGACGCCCTGCTGCTGGACGCGTTCCTCGACGCGGTCCGCGGCGGCGAGGCCGCCGCGCCGACGGGCGAGGTGGGGCTGCGGACCGTCCGCGTCGTCGCCGCCGCGCAGGAGTCGGTGCGCACCGGGCGGCCGGTGGCGCTCGCGGGATGAGGGGAGCGACGCCGGGGATCGTGCGGTGCTGCGAGACCAGCGGTGCTGAGGGCCGCACGGGGCCGGGGCGTGAGGTGCCGGGCCGCAGCGATCCGTCGGCCCCTCAGCCACACTTCCTATAGGGTGCCGGTCGAGCGGGTGCGTCGCCGGGAGCGTCCCGCCCGTGCGACGATCGACGCCGCCGGGACAGGCGATGACGCAGGGCCCGGGAAGAGAGGGGAGTGCTGTGATGGCTGTGCGACGGCAGGTGCTGCGCGCCGAGGTCGAGGAGCTGATCCTGCAGCGGCTGCTGGAGGCCCGCTGGCCCCCGGGGGCGCGGCTGAGCATCGACGGGCTGGCCCGCGACCTGGAGGTCTCCCCGACCCCGGTGCGGGAGGCGATGGTGTCCCTAGAGCGCTCCGGGCTGGTGGAGTACGTGGCGCTGCGCGGGTACGTCGTCGCGCCGATGCTCGACGCCGAGCAGATGACAGAGCTGCTCGATGCCCGACGCGTCGTCGAGACCGCCGCGCTCGGCCGGGCCTTCGAGGACGTGGAGGCGCTGCTCGCCGCCCTCGAGGAGGCGCACGCCGCCCACGGCGCCGTCATCGCCCGGATCGAGGCTGCCGGCGAGGTGAGCATCGAGCTGCTCCAGGAGCACTTCCACGCCGACTGGTCCTTCCACCAGGCCCTCTTCGACCACTCCGGGAACCGCTACCTCTCCACGATGGTCGAGACGGTCCGCGCCCACACCCACCGCATGCGGCAGACCTGGGTGGGCGGCCCCGCCGCGCTCGACGTCCACGAGGCCTACACGGAGCACGGAAGGATCCTCGAGAAGGTGCGCCGCCACCACCACGACGGGGCCCTGCATGCCCTGGATGAGCACCTCGCCGCCGTTCTCGAGCGCTCCCACGCCGTCGCCGAGGCCGAGGAGTCCGGCGGCACCGCGAAGGGCTAACGGGCCGCGATCTCAGCGGTCGGCGGCCGGATCCGCCGACGGCTCCGAGAAGCGGGCGCGCAGGAACTCCGAGTGCACGTCGAGGGTGCGCGAGACGCCGGAGACGACCTCGTGCTCGAGCCGGTCCAGGCGCCCGTCCAGCACAGCGAGCTGCTCGTCGATGCGCTGCAGGTTCCCCGCCGCGCGGGCGCGGGTGTCCTCCGTGGATCCGGGGGTCAGGAAGCCGACCGTGTCCTCGAGCGCGCCCACCAGCTCGGGGACGTAGCGCTCGGTCATGCCCTCCAGCAGCATCACGTCGGGGTCCGAGGCGCGACGGGACTGCAGCGCCGCCGAGCCCAGCAGCGCGTCGACCCGCAGCAGGAGGGTCTCGGCGCGGTCCAGCAGGCGCTTCTCCGTCGGCCCCTGGATCCGGCGCCGCATCCGATGGATGCGCCGGCGCTGCTGGGTGGAGTCCTTGACGATCTTCTCCAGCATCGCCCGGGTGCCGGAGGAGATCTCCTCCGCGGAGCGGCCCAGGCGCGTCGGCCTCGGTCGACGATTGCGCAGCAGGAAGGCGCTGCCGCCGCCCGCGACCGCGGCGATGCCGAGGCTCGCCAGGAACGGGGTGAGCAGACCGGCCCCGCCCACCAGGGCGCTCACGCCGAGGAGCATGAAGCTGCTGATCCCGAGCACTCCCGCGAGCACCACCGGCACGCCGACGGTCAGCCAGCGCCCGCGCCTGCGGGGCAGCGAGACCGAGCGGGAGCGCGGGGCATGGACCGTGCCCTCGAGGGGTGCGGTGCCGGCGGCCC
>NZ_JAKJJW010000028.1:0-46077 GCF_025669985.1 Brachybacterium atlanticum
GGGACCGCGGGCACGACGGCCGACGGGCCCGCCGCGGACGGGGCCGACGAAAGCTCCACCGGCGGCGCCCACCGCGCCGACGTGCCCGTCGACGGGGGAGCGCCGCCCGGTGACGCGCCGCCGACCGGCGCCTCCGGGACCGGCACGCACGCCCGACAGGATCCGTCCGACGACACCGCTCCGGCGCCCGAGCGCGGCGAGCACACCACCGATGCGCAGGAGGACCACCGATGAGCACCGCCCCCGTGGTCGTCGCCGACGACTCCGTCGTCGAGAAGCGCCTGGACGACTCCCGCCCCGCCGGCTGGTGGCACCTGCCCGCCACCACCACCGTGCTCGGTCTGATCGCGCTGGTGTTCTTCGGGCTGCGCGGCCTGCCCGGCGCCGAGTCGGTGTACGCGCTCGCTCGCGAGACCGACCTGAACCCCCTCGGCCTCGTCCCCGAGCGCGTCACCCTGCCCTCGCAGGGCGGGGCGATCGTCCTGTCGGTGCTCGCGCTCGCCGCGTCGGCCGGGCTCTGGGTCCTCCAGGCGCGCCAGGCCCGCCCCTCCCGCGGCGTGCGCATCGCGCTGATCGCCGTGTTCGCCGTCGCCTGGGTCCTCGCCTTCATGACCTGGGTGATCTCCCAGCGCTCCCTCGACGTGACCACGCTGCTGCAGGGCACGATCGTGCTGGCCGTGCCGCTCGCCTTCGGGGCGCTGTCCGGAGTGCTCTCCGAGCGCGCGGGCGTCATCAACATCGCGATCGAGGGACAGCTGCTGTTCGGCGCCTTCGGCGCGACGCTGGTCGGCTCCCTCACCGGGAACGTGTGGCTGGGACTGCTCGCCGCCCCGCTGGTCGCCCTGATCATGGGTGCGCTGCTGGCGCTCTTCGCGGTCGGCTACCAGGTCCAGCAGATCATCGTCGGCGTCGTCCTGAACGTCCTCGCCATCGGCGTGACCTCGTTCTTCTTCGGCACCGTGATGCGGGACAACCCCGGGCTGTTCAACGCGCCGCTGCGCCTGCCCACCCTGCGGGTCCCGGTCCTGGCCGACCTCCCCGTGATCGGGAGGGTCCTGTTCGAGCAGAACATCCTCGTCTATCTCATGTGGATCATCGTCGCGGGCCTGACCGTCGCGCTCTTCCGCACCCGCTGGGGGCTGCGCGTGCGCGCCGTCGGCGAGCACCCCAAAGCCGCGGACACCGTCGGCATCGCCGTGAACCTCACCCGCTGGAAGAACGTGCTGCTCGGCGCCGCCGTGGCGGGCCTGGGCGGTGCGACCCTCACCATCGGCACCGGCGTCGCCTTCGGCGAGGAGATGAGCGCGGGCAAGGGCTACATCGCGCTGGCCGCGATGATCCTGGGCCGTTACCACCCCGTCGGCGCGCTGCTGGCGGCGCTGACCTTCGCCTTCGCGGACTCGCTCCAGCTGCGCCTGGGCACCATGTCCGCCGCCGAGGGCGGGGTCTCCATCCCCGGCGACTTCCTGCTCATGCTCCCGTACGTGGTCGCGCTGTTCGCGGTCGCGGGCGTGGTGGGCAGGGTGCGGGTCCCCGCTGCGAACGGGCAGCCCTACGTCAAGCAGTGAGCTCCCGCCGCTCCGCCGGGCGGCACCGAGCCGCTCCGCCGGGCGGCACCGCGCCGCCGCGTCCCGTCGTCTCCGGGGCGCGGCGTCCCGCATCGAGTCCCGTCGCCCCGGGGAGCGGCGCCGCACGTCGCGCTCCGCCCTCCCGGGACGGCGCGTTCCTCCCCTCCCGAGCCGCCGCAGTGAGAGCATCGAGCACATGACCGCGAACGACCCCGCGCCCCAGGCGCCGACCGCCCCTGCCGAGTTCGAGAGCCTCCTGGCCGAGGCCCGTGCGATCGCCGAGCGCGCCTTCACCCCGTACTCCCGCTTCCGGGTGGGCGCCGCCGCGCTCGCCGAGGACGGCCGCCTGCTGCGCGGCTGCAACGTGGAGAACGCCGGCTACGGCGTGACGCTGTGCGCCGAGTGCGGGCTGATCAGCGACCTCATCGCCGGCGGCGGCGGGAAGCTGCACCGCTTCGTGTGCGTCGGCGGCGACGAGTCCCTCGCCCGCGACGAGCGCGGAGTGGTCATGCCCTGCGGGCGCTGCCGCCAGCTGCTGTCCGAGCACGCGGGCGCCGACCTCGTGATCCTCACCCCCGAGGGGCCGCGCACGATGGCCGAGGTGCTGCCGCAGGCCTTCGGCCCCTCCGACCTCGCCCGCTGACATCGCCCTCTGACTCCGGCCGCGCCGATCCCGGCCGCTCGCCCCGCTCGCTGATCCCTGCCGCCCTCCACCACCCAGGAGCACGCCATGACCGACCAGATCTCCCGCCCCGCCGTCGAGCCCTTCGACGCCGTCGACGTCATCCGCACCAAGCGCGACCGGCAGCGGCTCAGCCCCGAGCAGATCGACTGGGTGATCGACGCGTACACCCGCGGCGTCGTCGCCGAGGAGCAGATGGCCGCCCTCGCCATGGCCGTGTTCCTCAACGGCATGGAGCGGGGCGAGATCGCCCGCTGGACCGCCGCCATGATCGCCAGCGGCGAGCGGATGGACTTCTCCTCCCTCGCCAAGCCCACCACCGACAAGCACTCCACCGGCGGCGTCGGCGACAAGATCACCCTGCCGCTCGCGCCGCTGGTCGCCTCCTTCGGCGTCGCCGTGCCCCAGCTGTCCGGGCGCGGGCTCGGCCACACCGGCGGCACCCTCGACAAGCTCGAGGCGATCCCCGGCTGGCGCGCCTCGCTCAGCAACGACGAGATGATGCGTCAGCTGGCGGACGTCGGCGCCGTGATCTGCGCGGCCGGCTCCGGCCTCGCCCCGGCCGACAAGAAGCTCTACGCCCTGCGCGACGTCACGGGCACCGTCGAGGCGATCCCGCTGATCGCCTCCTCGATCATGTCCAAGAAGATCGCCGAGGGCACCGCCGCGCTGACCCTGGACGTGAAGACCGGCGCGGGCGCCTTCATGAAGGACGAGGCCGACGCCCGCGAGCTCGCCCGCACCATGGTCGATCTCGGCACCGATGCGGGGGTGCGCACCGTCGCCCTGCTCACCGACATGTCCGCGCCGCTCGGCCGCACCGCCGGCAACGGCCTCGAGGTGCGCGAGTCGCTCGAGGTGCTCGCCGGCGGCGGTCCGGCCGACGTGGTCGAGCTGACCGTGGCGCTGGCCCGCGAGATGCTCGAGGCCGCCGGCGTCCAGGACGCCGACGTCGAGGCCGCGCTCGCCGACGGCCGCGCCATGGACACCTGGCGCGCCATGATCGCCGCCCAGGGAGGCGACGTGGACGCACCGCTGCCCACGGCGAAGCACGTCGAGGAGCTGCGCGCCACGGAGGACGGCGTGGTCACGGGCCTGGACGCGATGGGCGTGGGCGTGGCGGCCTGGCGTCTCGGCGCGGGCCGCTCCCGGCCCGGCGAGGCCGTGCAGGCCGCCGCCGGCGTCGAGATCGAGAAGCACCTGGGAGAGGAGGTCCGGGCAGGGGACGTGCTCGCCCGCCTCCACACCGACACCCCCGAGCGGATCGGCCGGGCCCTCGAGGCGCTCGAGGGCTCCTGGACCCTCGCCGCGCCCGGCACCGCCATGCCCGAGCGGAGGATCGTGCGGGACCGGATCGCCTGACCCGGGCCCGTCCCGGCCTCACCTGGCCGGCAGGGTGCTGCGCCTGTCCGGCGCCGTCGGGACGCGGCGATGCGCCGGAACGAGGCTCCCTTCGCGCAGACCGCCAGGTCTCGTGCCCGGCCGCAGCCTCCGGAGCCCGGGCGCCTCAGGAGCCGCGAAGGGCCGGAAGGATGTGCTCGGTCATCAGCGGGGCGAGCCGCACGCCCGCCGGCGTCCCGGACAGCGGGAACCAGCGGTGGTCGGCGAGCTCGGCCCGCACCTCGAGCGGCTCCGGGAGGGACTGCCGGCAGACGAAGACCGTCGAGCGCACGCGGGTGCTCGGCTCGTTGGCGGCGACGGCCTCGAACTCGCCGAGCGGGAAGAGACCTGCCGGATCGAGCCGCGCGCCGAGCTCCTCCTCCACCTCGCGCACCGCCGCCTCGAGCGCCGACTCGCCCGGCTCGAGCTTGCCGCCCACCTGCATGTAGGAGCCGGTGCCGCGCTTGCGCACCGCGAGCAGCTCTGCCCCGTCCTCGCCCTCGCGCAGGAAGGCGACCGCGGTGATCTCGAGGACCGTCCCGGCGCCGTCCGCGGCCGGTCGCTGGCGCTGCTCGGCCGCGGCGAGGGCGGTGAGGCGTCGCAGCAGGCGGGTGCCCTCGCGCAGGCCCACCGGGCGCATCCCCGCCGCTTTCCAGCGCTCGAGGTCCCCGTGCTGGTCACGGGCCAGCCCCCAGCCGCGCCGCAGCAGGGTCAGCGGCGGCTTGCGGCCCTCGCGCAGGTCCCGGGCCAGTCTCAGCGCGAACACCACCGGGGTGGGGCGCTGCAGCACGATCGCGTCGGCCAGCAGCCCCAGCTCCCGCAGCGGCGCTATCAGCTGGGCGGCGAAGATCCCCTCGGCGATCAGCAGCTCGGCGTCCTCGGCGTGCAGCGTCGCGGTGCCGGTGCGGCGGGAGAGCGGGATCGAGTAGACGGGCACCTCGGCGACCCCGTCATGGGCGAGGGCGACGAGTGCCTCGAGCGCGGCCCCAGCGTTCCAGGAGGCCGGATCGTCCCAGTCCACGATCCCGAAGCGGTGGGGGAGGGAGGGATCGTCGTGGTCGCGGTAGAACTCGTCCAGCGGCACCGTGGGCAGTCCCGCACGGCGCGACATCACGCCCTTCCCGCTGCCCGAGGGGCCGGCGACGATGACGATGCGGCGCGGGGGACGGGGGAGCGCGGAGGGGCCGGTCATGGACGACGATCCTACTGCGCCGCGACCTTCCCGCCACGTCGACGGGCACGGCCCCGCCGTGGGAGGATTCCGTGCATGACCCCCATCGAGAACGCCCAGCTCGCGCAGCTCATCGACCACACCCTGCTCAAGCCCGAGGCCGCCCGTTCCGACGTCGACGCCCTCGCCCGCGAGGCGGAGGCCCTCCGCACCTACTCGATCTGCGTCTCGCCCTCGATGCTCCCGGTCGAGACCTCCGTGAAGGTCGCGACCGTCTGCGGCTTCCCCTCCGGCCAGCACAGCGCCGAGGTGAAGGCCTTCGAGGCGCGCGAGTCCGTGGCCAAGGGCGCCGACGAGATCGACATGGTGATCAACGTGGGCCTCGCCCGCGCCGGGAAGTTCGACCAGGTCGAGCATGAGATCCGCGCCGTCCGCGACGTCGCGAAGGCCCCGGTGCTGCTCAAGGTCATCATCGAGTCCGCCGCCCTGGACGACGAGCAGATCGTCGCCGTGTGCCAGGCCGCCGAGCGCGCCGGCGCCGACTTCGTGAAGACCTCCACCGGCTTCCACCCCGCCGGCGGCGCCTCCGAGCACGCCGTGGCGCTCATGCGCGAGACCGTCGGCGACCGCCTCGGTGTCAAGGCCTCCGGAGGGATCCGCACCCGCCAGGCGGCCGAGGCCATGGTCGCCGCGGGCGCGAGCCGGCTGGGCCTGTCCTCCTCGAAGGCCATCCTCGAGGGCGGCACCGGCTCCGGCTACTGAGCAGGGCCCGGGCCGCCCGCGCGCGAACACCGCGCGGCCGGCCCGGGAGCGTGACCTGCGCGTCGAGGGGGCCGCGCCGTCGGCCCGCCCCGCACAGCACGGGGCCCGTCCGGAAGCAGCTCCGCGGAAGGGCCTCGTGCTGTGCCGGAACGGCTCAGGCGCCGGTGAGGGCCGTGCGCATGTCCTCGGTGATCCGCTCCAGGTGCGTCGAGGCCGCACGGCGCACCTCGCCCAGCGCCGCCTCGTCGGCTGCGGCGGGGACCTCCTCACGCACCTCGATGTAGCACTTGAGCTTGGGCTCCGTGCCTGAGGGGCGGACGATCACGCGCGCGTCGTCGGCGGTGGCGAGCAGCACTCCGTCGGTCGCGGGGAGGCCGGTGGTCTCCGCCGAGCCCTCGGCGAGGTCCTGCACGTCGCTCACCTCGCTGCCCGCGAGCGCGGCGGGCGGCTCGGAGCGCAGCCGCGCCATCATCACGTCCCGCTCGGCGAGCTCCGTGACCCGCAGCGAGAGCTGCGAGGTCGCGAAGAGTCCGTGCTCGCGGGCGAGCTCGTCCAGTCGTCCGACCAGGGTGGTTCCCTCGGCGCGGGCGAGCGCCGCCATCTCGGCGACCATCAGCGCGGCGGAGAGGCCGTCCTTGTCGCGCACCAGATCGGGCAGCACGCAGTAGCCGATCGCCTCCTCGTAGCCGAAGACGATCCCGGGCGCACGGGCGATCCACTTGAAGCCCGTCAGCGTCGTCGCGGCCTCGAGCCCCGCAGCCTGCGCGATCCGTCCCAGCCAGCGGCTGGAGACGACCGAGTTCGCGACCGTCCCCGCATAGCCGTGGCGGCGGATCAGGTGGTCGCCCAGCAGCACGCCGAGCTCGTCGCCCGTGAGCATCCGCCAGTCGCCCAGGTGCGGGTCGAGCACCGCGGCGGCGCAGCGATCCGCATCGGGGTCGTTCGCGATGACCACGTCGGCCTCGAGGGTGCGGGCGAGCTCGAGGGCGAGGTCGATCGCGCCGGGCTCCTCCGGGTTAGGGAAGGTGACGGTGGGGAAGTCGGGGTCCGGATCGGCCTGCTTCGCGACCGGGTGCACCTCGGCGAAGCCGGTGCGGTGCAGGGCCGCGAGCGCCGTCTCGGTGCCCACGCCGTGCATCGCGGTGTGCACGATCCGCACCTGCCGCGGCCCCTCCGGGTCCGGCAGCGCGCAGATCGCCGCGAGATAGTCCTCGCGCAGCTGCTCGCCGAGCACCTCCCAGCCCGCGGCGCGGGGGATCTCCCGCACGGGGCCGACGGCGGCGATGCGGGCGGCGATCTGCGCGTCCGAGGGCGGCACGATCTGCACGCCCTGCCCGTCGGGCGCGGAGGCGCGGCCGCCGAGGTAGACCTTGTAGCCGTTGTCCGCGGGCGGATTGTGGGAGGCGGTGACCACGATGCCCGCGTCGGCGCCCAGGTGCCGCACCGCGAAGGCGATCAGCGGGGTCGGGCCGAACCGCTCCAGCAGATGCACCCGGCAGCCGGCCGCCGTCATGATCTCCGCCGAGGCGCGGGCGAAGTCCTCCGAGCGGTGGCGGGCGTCGAAGCCGATCACCACCAGCGGCTGCTCGAGGCCGAGATCGCCGGTGAGATGGTCGGCCAGGCCGCGCGCGGCGCGGGAGACCACGGCGAGGTTCATCCGGTGCGGGCCCGGGGCCATGCGGCCGCGCAGCCCGGCGGTGCCGAACTCCAGATCGCCGGAGAAGGCGTCGCGGACCTCCTCGGCGGCCGCGGCGTCGCCGGCATCCGCCTGTTCCAGGAGGTTCTCGAGCACGGCCCGGGTGACGGGATCGGGGTCGTCATCGATCCAGTCGGCGACCCGGGCGCGCAGCTCGGCGTCCAGGGCGGCGCCGCCTACCCCCTCGGCGGAGCCGGGCGTGGGAGTCGCATCGGGGCTCATGCCGCGCCCCCGTCGGCCCCTGCCGGGGCGCCCGCGCCGTCGGCCGATCCCGCGGTGATGCGGCGCACCGTCTCGGCGAGCAGGCGGGAGATGCGGGGCCCGGCCTCCCGGCCCGCCTCGAGCACCTCCTCGTGGCTGAGCGCCTCCCCGGAGATTCCGGCGGCGAGGTTCGTCACCAGCGAGATGCCCAGCACGTCCAGGCCGGCCTCGCGGGCGGCGATCGCCTCGAGCGCGGTGGACATGCCCACGAGGTGCGCGCCGATGGTCTTCGCCATCTGCACCTCGGCAGGGGTCTCGTAGGTGGGGCCGGAGAACTGCATGTACACGCCCTCGTCGAGGGAGGGGTCGACCTCTTTCGCGATCGCGCGCAGCGCCGGGGTGTACAGATCGGTGAGGTCCACGAAGTTCGCGCCCACCAGCGGGGTCGCGCCGGTGAAGTTGATCTGGTCGCTGATCAGCACCGGCGTGCCCGGACGCCAGGACGGGTCGATGCCGCCGCAGCCGTTGGTCAGCACCATCGTGCGGGCGCCCGTCGCGGCGGCGGTGCGCACGCCGTGCACGACCGCGTCCACTCCCGCGCCCTCGTAGAAGTGGGTGCGGGCCCCGAGCACGAGCGCCCGCGCGCCGGTGCCCTCCACGCGGATCGAGCGCAGCGTGCCGACGTGGCCGGCGACGGCCGGCGGGCGGAAGCCGGGGATGGAGGTCGCGTCGGCCTGCCAGACGGTCTCGCCGAGGAGGTCCGCGGCGCCGGACCAGCCCGAGCCGAGCACCAGGGCGAGGTCGTGGGCGGGGGAGGAGCTGGCCTCGGCGATCGCGGCGGCGGCGTCGCGGGCGAGCTGGTACGGATCGGTGCTCGATGCAGTCATGGACCGAAGGTAGCGCAGGGAGGGGGCACGACGAAGCCCCACGGCGCATGCTCCCGGAATCGGCCCCTGACGTCACAGGTCATGCCACGATGGCGGGGTGAGCGATCCGAGCACCGCCCTGCCGCCCGACCCCCGCCGGGTGCCCCGCAGCGACGACGACGTCCAGGTGGTGATCATAGGCGGTGGGCCCGGCGGCTACGAGGCCGCGCTGACCGCGGCGCGCCACGGCGCCCGCACCACCCTCGTCTCCGATCGCGGCGTCGGCGGCGCGGCCGTGCTCACCGACGTGGTGCCGTCCAAGACCCTCATCGCGACCGCCGAGGTGCTCGACCTCGTCGCCGGCTCCCGGGAGCTCGGGATCCGGGACGCCGACGACGGCGCCGCCCCCACCGCCGAGACCCTCGACGTCGATCTCGACGCGGTCAACATGCGCGTGCGCCGACTCGCCGACGCCCAGTCCGCCGACATCCGCCAGAGCCTCGTCGCGGCCGGGGTCGAGGTGCTCGACGGGCGCGGCCGCCTCGACGGCCCCGACCGGGTCGAGGTGAGCGGCGCCGACGGGGAGACCCGCGTGCTCGAGGCAGACGTGATCCTCCTGGCCGTCGGCGCCCGCCCCCGGGAGCTCGGGACCGCACCCTTCGACGGCGAACGGATCCTGAACTGGACCCAGCTGTACTCGCTGCAGGAGCTGCCCGAGCACCTGATCGTGGTCGGCTCGGGCGTGACCGGCGCCGAGTTCGCCAGCGCCTACCGCGCCCTCGGCAGCGAGGTCACCCTCGTCTCCTCCCGCGAGAAGGTGCTGCCGGGCACCGACGCCGACGCCGCCGACGTGCTCGAGGACGCCTTCGCGCGCCGCGGCGTCACCGTCCGCCCCCGCTCCCGGGCCGCCGGGGCGCGGCGCACGGCCGACGGGGTCGTCGTCACCCTCACCTCGGGCGAGGAGATCGAGGGCAGCCACGCGCTGATGGCCCTCGGCGGGATCCCCTGCACCTCCGATCTGGGACTGTTCACCGCGGGGGTGCGGGTGCGCGAGAGCGGCCACATCGAGACCGACCGGGTCTCGCGCACCTCCGTGCGGGGCATCTACGCCGCCGGGGACTGCACCGGCGTGTACCCGCTCGCCTCGGTCGCCGCGATGCAGGGCCGGATCGCGATGCACCACGCCCTCGGGGAGGCGGTCTCCCCGCTGATCGCCGCGCAGGTCTCCTCCGCGATCTTCACCAGCCCCGAGATCGCGGTGGTCGGCGTGAGCGAGCAGGAGGTCGCCTCCGGCCAGGTGCGGGCCGACGTGCTGATGCTGGGCCTGGAGACGAACCCGCGCGCGAAGATGCAGGGCATCGACGAGGGCTTCGTGAAGCTGCTGGTGCGCCCCGACTCCCACACGGTGCTCGGCGCCGTGGTGGTCGCGCCGCGGGCGAGCGAGCTGATCCTGCCCTACACGCTCGCCGTCGCGCACCGCCTGACGGCGGAGCAGCTCGCGGGCACCTCCACCGTCTATCCCTCGCTGACCGGCTCCCTCGCCGAGGTGGCGAGGCGGAAGGTGCTGGCCGGCGGCAGCGCCTGAGCCCACCAGGGCAGGGCGCCGCGCACACCGATGCGCCCTGGGCTGACCGGGTCAGGGCGCCGCGCACACCGATGCGCCCTGGGCCCACCGGGGCAGGGCGCCTCGCACACAAAAGCGCTCTGTGCGTGACCTCGACGGCTGTTCCGTGCTGAGGTCACGCACAGAGCGCAGAATTGTGCGGCGGGGGGCGGGCGGGCGGGTGGCGCCCGAGCCGGGTCAGTCCTCGATCGAGCAGAGCACCGCGCCGGCGGAGACGGTCGCGCCGATCTCGGCGTTCAGGCCCTTGACCACGCCGGAGCGGGAAGCGGTGATGGGCTGCTCCATCTTCATCGCCTCGAGCACCACCAGCACATCGCCGTCGGCGACGGTCTGGCCCTCCTCGACGGCGACCTTCACGATCGTGCCCTGCATCGGCGCGGCCACGCCGTTGCCGCCCGCGGCGCCCTCGCCGGCACCGCGGTGCTGGCGCTTGCGGCGCTGGCGCACCGCGGCCTGCGGGGCGCGCAGGGAGGCGGGCAGGCTGATCTCGACGCGGCGCCCGTCGACCTCGACGACCACGGACTCGCGGTCCTCGGGCTCCTCCGGCTGCGCCGGCAGCGGCGCGGCGGGCAGGTCACCGGCGAACTCGGTCTCGATCCAGGTGGTGTGTACCGAGAAGGGCTCCTCGGCGTCCTCCGGGGTGAAGGCCGGGTCCTCCATCACCGCGCGGTGGAAGGGCAGCACGGTGGGGATGCCGTCGATGCGGAACTCGGCCAGGGCGCGGCGGGAGCGCTCGATCGCCTCCTGCCGGGTCGCGCCGGTGACGACGAGCTTGGCGAGCATCGAGTCGAAGGCGCCGGAGACCTCGTCGCCGGCGCGCACGCCCGACTCGATCCGCACGCCCGGGCCGGAGGGCACGTCGTAGCGCTGGATGCGGCCCGGAGCGGGCATGAATCCGCGGCCGGGGTCCTCGCCGTTGATGCGGAACTCGAAGGAGTGCCCGCGCGAGACGGGGTCCTCCTCGCTGACCCGCTCCCCGGCCGCGATGCGCAGCTGCTCGCGCACGAGGTCCACGCCCGCGACCTCCTCGGTCACGGGGTGCTCGACCTGGAGGCGGGTGTTGACCTCGAGGAAGGAGATGGTGCCGTCCTTGCCGACGAGGAACTCGCAGGTGCCGGCGCCGACGTAGCCGGCCTCGCGCAGGATCGCCTTGGAGGAGGAGACCAGCTGGGCCCGCTGCTGGGAGGTGAGGAAGGGCGCGGGCGCCTCCTCGACGAGCTTCTGGTGGCGGCGCTGCAGGGAGCAGTCGCGGGTGGAGACGACCTGCACGTTGCCGTGCATGTCGGCCAGGCACTGGGTCTCGACGTGGCGGGGCGAGTCGAGGAACTGCTCCACGAAGCACTCGCCTCGGCCGAAGGCGGCGACGGCCTCACGCACCGCGGAGTCGAACAGCTCGCGCACCTCGGACTCCTCGCGGGCGACCTTCAGGCCGCGCCCGCCGCCGCCGAAGGCCGCCTTGATCGCGATCGGCAGGCCGTGCTCGCGGGCGAAGTCGACGACCTCGTCGGAGTTCTTGACCGGGTCCTTGGTGCCGGCGACCAGCGGGGCCCCGGCCTTCTGGGCGATGTGGCGGGCGGAGACCTTGTCGCCCAGCTTCTCGATCGCCTCGGGCGGCGGGCCGATCCAGGTCAGGCCCGCGTCGATCACGGCCTGGGCGAAGTCGGCACGCTCGGAGAGGAAGCCGTAGCCGGGGTGGATCGCATCGGCGCCGGAGCGCTTGGCGATGTCGAGGATCTTGTCGACGACGAGATAGGAGCTCGCCGCGGTGCTGCCGCCGAGCGCGTACGCCTCGTCGGCGATCACGGTGTGCAGCGCGTCGCGGTCCGGGTCGGCGTACACGGCGATCGACCGGAGGCCGGCGTCCTTGCAGGCCCGGGCGACGCGCACCGCGATCTCCCCACGGTTGGCGATGAGCACCGTGGACAGGGGGCGGGGTTTGGCGGGTCGAGGGGCCATGAGGCGGAGGTTCCTTCCGGGGAGTGCAGCAGAGGTCGAGTGTAGTACCGCGGATGCTCAGTCAGCGGCAGGCCGTGACCGGTCGGGCTCGTCGGGGCCGGGCGCGGGGTCGCCGCCCGGCGCGGCGTCGTCCTCGGACCCGGCGCCGGCCGGTGCCCACAGCTCGTGGATCCCCAGGCCGATGTCGGCGAGCAGGCGGCGCAGCAGCGGCAGCGAGAGCCCCACCACCGCGTGCGGGTCGCCCTCGACGGAGTCGACGAAGGGGCCGCCGCGGCCGTCGATCGTGAAGCCGCCGGCGACGCCGAGCGGCTCGCCGGTGGCGACATAGGCGTCGATCTCCTCGTCGGAGAGGTCCGCGAAGGTCAGGGCGCAGGACGCGGTCGCGCCGAAGGTCGCCCCGGTGCCGCCGTCCTCCGGATCGCGGTCATCCACGATCCAGTGGCCCGAGTGCAGCACCCCGGTCCGTCCCCGCATCGCGCGCCAGCGCGCCGCGGCCCGTGCCGGCTCGTGGGGCTTGCCGACGACCTCGCCGTCGATCTCCAGCATCGAGTCGCCGCCGAGCACCACGTAGCCGCCCTCGCTGCGCGCGGTCGCCGCGAGCGCCTTCTCACGGGCCAGCAGCAGCACCTCCTCGGCGGGGGCGAGCGGGGCGTCGCCGGCGGCCTCGCGGGCCGCGGCGAGGATCCCGTCCTCGTCGAGGTCGACAGGCAGGGTTCGGTGCTCGATGCCGGCCGCGGCGAGGGTTGCGCGGCGTCCGGCGGAGGCGGAGGCGAGCAGGAGCAGCGGCTCGTGCTCCTCCGCGTCGGCCGACGGGTCGAGCATCGGGTCGGCGCTCGGAGCGTTCGCCGCTCCGGCCGACGGGTCGTGCGCGGCGGCGCTCACAGCGCACCCTCCAGCACCGACAGGGGCAGACTGCCCAGCTCGAGCGCGCGGCGGTGGAAGTCCCGCACCGCGGCGGGGGAGGAGTCGGCCGCGGTGGCGCGCTCGCGCAGCTGCTCCCAGGTGCGCTGGCCGAGCTTGTAGGAGGGGGCCTGGCCGGGCCAGCCCAGATAGCGGTTCAGCTCGAAGCGGCGCTCGGCCTCCTCCACGCCCCAGTTCTCGGTCATGAACTCCCAGGCAGTGCGCTCGTCCCAGGTGCCGCCGTCGGCGCCCGGCAGGCCGGTCGGCATCGCGAGGCCCAGGTGCAGGCCGATGTCGAGCACCACGCGCCCGGCGCGCAGGCGCTGGGCGTCCAGCATGCCCATCCGGTCGCCGTCGTCCTCGAGATAGCCCAGCTGCTCCATCAGCCGCTCGGCGTACAGCGCCCAGCCCTCTCCGTGCCCGGAGACCCAGCACAGCATGGCGCGCCAGCGGTTCAGGGTGTCGGCCTGCAGGGTCTGGATGCCCACCTGCAGGTGATGGCCGGGCACGCCCTCGTGGTAGACGGTCGTGGTCTGCTCCCAGGTGCGGAACTCCTCGGTCCCGGCGGGGACGTCCCACCACATGCGGCCGGGCCTCGTGAGGTCCTCGCTGGGGCCGGTGTAGTAGATGCCGCCGGAGCCGGTGCGGGCGATGCGGCACTCGAGGCGGTGCAGCGGCTCGGGGATGTCGAAGTGGGTGCCGGCGAGGTCGCGGATCGCGGAGTCGGAGAGCTGCTGCATCCACGCCTGCAGGGCGTCGGTGCCGTGCAGCAGCCGGGCCGGGTCGGCGCTGAGCGCCTGCCTCGCGGCGGCGACGGAGCTGCCGCCGCCGGTGGCGTAGCGCTCGTTCAGCCGCGCGGCGACCTGCTCCTGCTCGGCGATGATCGCGCGCAGCTCCTCCACGCCCCAGGCGTAGGTCTCCTCGAGATCGATCTGGGTGCCGAGGAAGGTGCGGGAGTGGAGCTGGTAGGCGTCCCGGCCCACCGCGTCGGCCTCCGGCGCCTGCGGCACCAGCGACTCGAGCACGCCCGCGATCTCGCGATAGGCGGTGCGGGCCTGTTCGGCCGACGCGCGCACCTGCGCCTTCTGCGCCTCGGTGCCGATGGCCTCGCCCGCGAAGGCATCGAAGAAGCCGCCGTCGGCCGCGTAGCCGCGCGCCTGCTCCGCGCCGAGCAGCAGCTGGCGGCGCGCCGAGACGGTGCCGGCAGCCGCGGCCTCGCGCAGGGACTCGGCCCAGCTGCCGAGCGCACGGGGGAAGCCGGCCATCCGCTCGGCGAGCACCTCCCAGTCCTCGGCGGTGTCGGTGGGCATCTGGTCGAGCACGTCGCGGGACTGCAGCACCGAGGCGAGGTTGTTGACGGCGGCGATGTCCAGGCGCTGCTCGGCGCGCTCGAGGTCGAGGCCGAGCCGCTCGGAGAAGGCGGCGCGTGTGACGGCGTCGACGTCATCGGCGTCGGGCACCTCGGCGATCGCGGCGAGCAGCTCGCGTGCGAGGTCCTCCCGTGCGGCGACCGCGGCGGGGGAGTAGTCGGTCACCTCCCCGTCGTGCCCGGCGATGCCGAGCTCGGTGGCGAGGAAGGGGTCCTGCGCGGCGAGGTCGTCGACGTAGCGGTCGGCGAGCGCGTCCAGGGCGGAGGGGTTGCGGGCCGGGGTCGGGGAGGACATGTGCCGCAGTCTAGGTCGTGCGGCAAGCCTCACGGGCCAGGGCCAACAGGGCGGCGCTCCGGGCCGACCGGCGGGGTCGCCGGGTCAGCGGTCGGTGAAGGTCCAGCAGGTGCTCGAGGGACGGAGCCGCTCGGTGTGGCCGCCGACGTGGGTGTGCACCGGGGAGCTCCAGGCGCTCGCGCCGCCGACGCCGTCGGCCAGGGAGCGCTCCTCCGCCTCGAGCCGGCTGGTGACGCTCATCGCGGAGACGACCACGGCGATCGCGGCGAGCTCGTCGGGCGCGAGCCGGCCCGCCACCAGGCGCACGTCGGACGGGGTGACTGCACTGCCGGACGCCCCGGCCCCCTGCGCGGCCTCGGCCGCGCTCGCGACGGTCCTCGTCCCGGCGCTCACAGCGGGATGTTCCCGTGCTTCTTGGTGGGCAGCGAGTCGCGCTTGGTGCGCAGCGCGCGCAGCGACCGGGTGATCTCGACGCGGGTCTCGGCCGGGCGGATGACGCCGTCGATCCAGCCGCGCTCGGCCGCGGTGTACGGGGTCGCGAACTGCTCCTCGTACTCGGCCTCGTAGCGCCGGCGCTCGGCGGCGACGTCCCCGCCCTCCTCGGCGACTCGCTTCAGGTCGCCGCGGTGGAGGATGTTCACCGCGCCCTGGGATCCCATCACCGCGATCTGCGCGGTGGGCCAGGCGAGATTGATGTCCGCGCCGAGCTCCTTGGAGCCCATCACGATGTAGGCGCCGCCGTAGGCCTTGCGGGTGATCACGGTGATCAGCGGCACCGTCGCCTCGGCGTAGGCGTACAGCAGCTTCGCGCCGCGACGGATGATGCCGCCGTACTCCTGGTCGGTGCCGGGCAGGAAGCCGGGCACGTCCACGAAGGTCAGCACCGGGATGTTGTTCGCGTCGCACAGGCGCACGAAGCGGGCCGCCTTCTCGGAGGCGTCGATGTCGAGGGTGCCGGCCAGGTGCGAGGGCTGGTTGGCGATGATGCCGACGCTGTGCCCCTCGATGCGACCGAAGCCCACCACCACGTTGCGCGCGAACAGGGGCTGCACCTCGAGGAACTCCTCGTCGTCGAGCACCGTGCGCAGCACCGTGAGCATGTCGTAGGGCTGGTTGGGGGAGTCCGGCACGAGGGAGTCGAGCGCGGCGTCCGCCGCGTTCGGGCTCTCCTCGACCTGCACCGGGAAGGCCGGGGCGGGGGTGAGGGTGTTGGCCGGCAGGTAGCTGAGCAGGTCCTTGACGTACTCGATCGCCTCGGCCTCGTCCGGTGCCATGTAGTGGGCCACGCCCGAGCGGCTGGAGTGGGTGCGCGCACCGCCGAGCTCCTCGAAGCCGACGTCCTCGCCCGTGACCGTGCGGATCACGTCCGGGCCGGTGATGAACATGTGGGAGGTCTTCTCGACCATCACGATGATGTCGGTCAGCGCGGGGGAGTACACGGCGCCGCCCGCGGCCGGGCCCATGATCAGGGAGATCTGCGGGATGACGCCCGAGGCGCGGGTGTTGCGCTTGAAGATCCCGGCGAACATCGCCAGCGACGCGACGCCCTCCTGGATGCGGGCGCCGCCGCCGTCGAGGATCCCGATGATCGGCACGCCGGTGCGCAGCGCGAGGTCCTGGATCTTCTGGATCTTGCGGCCGTGGGCCTCGCCGAGCGAGCCGCCGAAGACGGTGAAGTCCTGCGAGTACACGCACACCTGGCGGCCGTCGATGGTGCCGTAGCCGGTGACGATGCCGTCGCCGTCGGGGCGCTTGGCGTCGATGCCGAAGCTGCTGGCCTGATGGCGCACGAAGCGGTCGGTCTCCACGAACGAGCCGTCGTCCAGGAGGTCCGTGATCCGCTCGCGGGCGGTCTTCTTGCCCCGCGCATGCTGCTTCTGGACGGCGAGGTCGTCCGCGGCGGAGACCGCCGCGGAATCCCGCTCGCGCAGGTCCTCGAGTCGCTGAGCGGTGGTGAGCGGCCGCGGGGCGTCGGTCACGGGACCTCCTGCGACGGCACTGCGGCCGCCTGAAGCTGTGGGGGATTCGAACACCGGGATACTACGCTACGCAGGTCCGACGGCGGCCGACCCCGTCCGGGGCGGCACGCCCGGCGCGGAGCATCCGTCCACGCCGCTCCCAGGAACGATGCAGTGGGCGGCGCGACGATGGAGCGATCCGTCACGCAGGTCTCGCAGGAGGAGGAGCGCATGGACGTCCCCGCACTGCCCGACACCTCCGCGGAGGGAACGGGCACCGTGTTGCCGCGGATCCACCGCCTGGGCGCGGTCCGCTCGACCCAGGACGAGGCCTCCGCACTCCTGCGCGCCGGGGACGCGCCGCCCTTCGCCGTCACCGCGACGCGGCAGACCTCCGGGCGGGGCCGTCTCGGACGCGCCTTCGCGAGCCCGGACGGGGCGAGCCTCGCCCTCACCTTCGCCCATCGCACCTCCCTCGACCCCGCCCGGCGCGGCTGGTTCCCGCTGGCCGCGGGGCTCGCCGCCGTCGCCACCCTCGGGCGGGTGGTGCCCGCCGCGGTCGGCGAGCAGCGGATCGGCCTGAAATGGCCCAACGACCTCCACACCGCCGACGGCCGCAAGCTCGGCGGGATCCTCGTCGAGGCGCGCGGCGGCGAGGACCTGCTGCTCGGCATCGGACTGAACCTCCGCGGCCCCGTTCTCGACGAGGACGGCGAGCCGGTGCCCGGCGCCGCCTGGCTGCGCGGGGAGGGCGGTCTCCGCCCCGACCCCGGGCCGGCGGAGGACCGGAGACTGCGGGAGGCGCTCGAGGAGGCGCTCGTCGCCGCGCTCGACGAGGAGTTCGCAGCGCTCGAGTCCGCCCAGGGAGACGGTGGCGCGGCCGGCACCCGGGACCGCTACACTATGACCTGCCTCACACTGGGGCGGACGGTGAGGGTCGACCCCCTGGGGGAGGCCGCAGCGGGAGCGGACGTCGACCCTGCCCTGCGCGGCACCGTCCTGGACGTCGACGAGCACGGGCGACTCGTGCTCGACCGCGCGGACGGGGAGGGGCGGATCGCCGTCGACGTCGGCGACGTGCGGCATCTGCGGCCCGCGGCGCCCTGACCCCGCGGCCCGGGCGCGCCCCCACCACACCGACCACGAGCACACGAGCAGGAGCAGGCATGGAGAAGCCGGGCATTCGGAAGCGAGGGACCGCGCTGTGACCGACGGGATGGACGAGCGAGGGGAGCGCGAGGCGTTCGAGGGTGCGGACGACGCCCTCGAGACCCGCATCCCCACCGGGACCGTCGACGTGGTGTCGACGCAGACCCAGGAGCTCCCGGACCTCTCCGCGGAGGACGCGGAGCTCACCGCCCTCGACGAGCAGGAGATCCTCGACCTCAACCGCCGCTTCTCCTCCGTGCGTCGCAGCGTCGGCGCGCTCGAGAAGGTGCTCCTGCAGGGGCCGCGCAAGTACTCGCGCCGGGACCTCGCCGAGCAGCACGGGATCGCCGAGCGCCTCACCTCCGTGTACTGGCGCTCCCTCGGCTTCATGCCCGTGGACGAGGACACCGTGGTGTTCACCGACGAGGACGCCCAGGCGATCGGCGACCTCGCCGCGATCGTCGAGGACGGGGTGCTCTCCGAGCGCGCCTTCGCGAGCATCTCCCGCGGCATGGGCTTCCACATGGGACGCCTCGCGATGTGGATCACCGAGGCGCTGGTCGACGAGGCCAAGCACGCCGACGGGCTCGACGACGCCCGGGCCCGCCAGCAGATGCTCGACGAGATCCCCGAGCTGCTGGAGACCTTCGAGTCCCAGGTCATGTTCACCTTCCGGCGCCAGCTCGCCGCCTACGCCGCTCGCGCCGGCAGCGAGGTGCTCCACCGCGACACCGACGAGCTGTTCCCGCTGCACCGGGCCGTCGGCTTCGCGGACCTCGTCCAGTTCACGCGCCTGGCCCAGGACATGCCCGGCACGCAGCTCGCCGACATGGTCGGCCGCTTCGAGTCGCTCAGCCGCGACATCATCTCCGTCGGCGGCGGGCGCGTGGTCAAGACCGTCGGCGACGAGATCATGTTCCTGGCCGACACGCCGGAGGACGGCGCCCAGATCGCGGTCAGCCTCTCCGAGACCATCGGCGCCGATCCCGACCTCCCGCCCGTGCGGGTCGGCCTCTCCTGGGGCTCGATGTTCTCCCGCTACGGGGACGTGTTCGGACCCACCGTTAACCTCGCCGCCCGGATGGAGTCCGTCGCCCGGCCGGGGGCCGTGCTCGTGGACGCCGACACCGCCTCCGCGATCACGCAGGCGCTGCCCGGGGGCTTCGCCCTCGGGGAGGGCGAGGAGGTCGACCTCCACGGCATCGGCACGGTGACGGTGCAGGAGATGAGCCGCGCCGGCTCCGCCCCTCTGGATCTCGGGCTCTGAGGCGGGACGTACTATGGCTGACGTGACACGACTGCTTCTCGTCGAGGACGACTCGGCCATCGCTGAACCGCTCTCCCGGGCCCTGGACCGGGAGGGATACACCGTCACGCGCGCCTCCCGAGGGATGGACGCGCTCGGGATCGCCGCCGGACCGGACCCGATCGACCTGGTCATCCTGGATCTGGGCCTGCCCGATCTCGACGGCCTCGAGGTCGCGCGGCGCCTGCGCAAGGGCGGGCTCGAGTCGCCGATCCTGATCCTCACCGCCCGGGCCGACGAGGTCGACGCGGTGGTGGGCCTGGACGCGGGAGCCGACGACTACGTCACCAAGCCCTTCCGTCTCGGCGAGCTGCAGGCGCGGATCCGCGCCCTCATGCGGCGCTCCCAGGCGACCGAGGAGTCCGGCGACAACTACGACGTCAACGGCGTCACCCTCGACGTCTCCGCCCGTCGCGCCTACGCCGACGGGGAGGAGCTCAGCCTCTCCGCGAAGGAGTACGACCTGCTCACCGTGCTCGTGCGCGAGTCCGGCAGCGTCGTCACCCGCGACGACCTCATGCGCGAGGTCTGGGGCGCGGAGTGGTGGGGCTCCACCAAGACCCTCGACATGCACATCTCGTGGCTGCGCCGCAAGCTGGGTGACGACGCCACGGACCCCCGGCGGATCACCACGGTGAGGGGAGTCGGCTTCCGCTTCGAGACCGGCACGGAGAGCTGACCCGTGCGGCAGCGCGTGCTGCAGGCCACCCTCATCACGGTGGTCCTCGTCGTGCTGATGCTCGGCATCCCGCTGGGCATCTCGTGGCTGCAGCTGGCGAACCAGAACCTCGCCAACCAGGCGAACCTGATCCTGGACCAGGTGCGCATCGACACCGAGACCCGTCTCCAGGAGGAGGGGACGATCGACGAGGCGCTCCTGCAGCGACGGGTCGACGAGCAGACCGATCTCAACATCGCCGTCACCGTCGTCTTCGAGGGGGAGACCACCACGGCCGGTGATCCTCCCGGCGACGACCCGGTCAAGCGGAGCACCACCGGTGCCTCGGGGCAGCTGATCACCGTGTTCATCCCGCAATCCGACGTGCGGGCCCACACCGCGAGCGCCTGGGTGCTGATCACGGTCGCCGGCCTGTCGGCCCTCTCGATCGGCGTGTCGGTCGCGCTGTGGCAGGCCCAGCGCATCTCCCTGCCGCTGGCCCGTCTGGCCCGGCGCGCCGAGGAGATCGGCTCCGGCCGCGCCCGCGGCCCCTGGCAGCCCTCCGGCATCGCGGAGATCGACGAGGTCGCGATCGAGCTCGCCCGCTCCGGCGCGATGCTCAACGAGCGCCTCGAGGCCGAGTCCCGCCTCGCCTCCGACGCCTCCCACCAGCTGCGCACCCCGCTGACCGCGCTCTCGATGCGGCTGGACGAGATCCTCGCGACCAGCACCGAGGAGTGGGTGCGTGACGAGGCCCGGATCTCGCTCGAGCAGATCGACCGCCTCACCGAGGTGGTCCACGACCTCATCAACGCTCCCCGCTCCTCCCAGCGACGCACCCCCGGCGTGGTCGAGCTCAGCACCGTGCTCACCCAGCAGAGCGAGGAGTGGTCCCCGGCCTACCGCCGCGCCGGCCGTGAGCTGCACATCCAGGTGCCGCGCAGCGCCGCCGTGTGGGGCTCGACCGGTCCGCTCACCCAGGTGATCGCCACCCTCATCGAGAACGCGCTCACCCACGGCGGCGGGCGCACCTGCGTGAAGGTGCGGCGCAACGACCACTCCACCGTCGTGGAGGTCACCGACGAGGGCGGCGGCATCGACCCGGAGCTCGGCGCACGGATCTTCGAGCGCTCGGTCTCCGGCCGCTCCTCGGGCGGCACCGGGGTCGGGCTCGCCCTCGCCCGCACCCTCGTCGAGGACGACGGCGGCCGCCTCGAGCTGCTCACCGAGAACCCCGCCACCTTCGGCGTCTTCCTCATCTCCGCTCCCGGCGAGGAGCCGGAGGACGAGCACGGGGCGCAGTCCGACGGGGAGCCGGGCCGCCGTGAGAAGGCCGGGCGACGGCCCCGCGGCCAGCGCGCGGACATGACCCCCAGCGGCGTCTCCGGCGGCCGCCATGCCGCCGGCGGCGACGACCTCGACTCCCTCCCGCAGGGGTCCGTGGTGCGGCGCCGCCCCCGGCCCCGCGCCTGACCTCAGTACACTGGCGGCCGTGTCTGCGAACCCGCCCCGCCCCGCTCAGCCCGCCGCTTTCGAGGAAGCTCCCGCCCGTCGGATCGGGGTGGTCGGAGCAGGTCAGCTGGCCCGCATGATGCTCGGCCCCGCGATCGAGCTGGGTCTCGACCTCGAGGTGCTCGCGACCGCTCCGGACGAGAGCGCCGCCGCCGTCGCCGCGACCGTGCGGCTGTGCCGGCACGACGACGAGCAGGCGGTGCGAGGCCTCGCCGACGGCGTCGACGCGCTCACCTTCGACCACGAGCACGTGCCCACCGCGATCCTCGAAGGGATCGCGGGGGAGGGGCTCGCCGCCGTGCGCCCCGGACCCGGCGCCCTCGTCCACGCCCAGGACAAGCTCGTCATGCGCGAGCGGCTCACCGCGCTCGGACACCCCTGCCCCCGCTGGTGGCGGATCGGGAGCCTCGCAGCGCTCGAGCAGGCGCTCGACGATGCCGGCGGCCGGCTCGTGGTGAAGACGCCGCGCGGCGGCTACGACGCCCACGGGGTGAGGATCGTCTCGGCCGTCGAGGAGGCCGCGGACTGGCTCGAGACCCACGGCGAGCTGCTCGCCGAGGAGCTCGTCCCCTTCACCCGCGAGCTCTCCGCCCAGGTCGCGCGCCGTCCCGGGGGAGAGGCCGTCGCCTATCCCGTGGTGCAGTCGCTCCAGAAGGACGGGGTCTGCTACGAGGTCGTCGCCCCCGCGCCGGGCCTCGACGCCGCCGCCCAGGAGCGCATCCAGGCCCTCGCCCTCGCGATCGCCGAGGACCTCGACGTCACAGGGATGCTCGCCGTCGAGCTCTTCGAGACGGCGGACGGCCCGGTGCTCGTCAACGAGCTCGCCATGCGCCCCCACAACACCGGCCACTGGTCCATGGACGGCGCCGTCACCGGCCAGTTCGAGCAGCACCTCCGCGCCGTCGCCGACCTCCCCCTCGGCGCGACCGCGCCGCTCGCCCCCGTGGCCGTGATGGTCAACCTCCTCGGCGGCGGCGCCGAGGACCTCGCCCCCGGCACCGCCGTGGCCCTCGCCGAGGAGCCGCGGCTGAAGGTCCACCTGTACGGCAAGTCGGTGCGCCCCGGTCGGAAGATCGGCCATGTCACCCTGCTCGGCGACGACGCCGAGGACCTGCTCGCCCGCGCTCACCGCGCCGAGCGACTGATCATCGACGGCCCGGGCGCGGCCGCCGAGCCCACCGCCCCCACCCCCGAGGGAGATCCCCGATGACCGCCGACGCCGCATCCCGCCCCCTGGTCGGGATCGTGATGGGCTCCGACTCCGACTATCCGGTGATGCGCGCTGCGGAGGAGGCGCTCGCCGAGTTCGGGATCGAGGTGGAGGTCGACGTGGTCTCCGCCCACCGCATGCCCGAGGACATGGTCGCCTACGGCCGCGGCGCCGCCGAGCGCGGCCTGCGCGCGCTGATCGCCGGCGCCGGCGGCGCCGCGCACCTGCCCGGCATGCTCGCCTCCCTCACCCCGCTGCCCGTGATCGGCGTGCCGGTGCCGCTGAAGCACCTCGACGGCATGGACTCCCTGCTCTCCATCGTGCAGATGCCGGCCGGGGTGCCGGTCGCGACCGTGTCCATCGGCGGGGCCCGCAACGCCGGGCTGCTCGCCGCGCGGATCCTCGCCGCGGGCGGGGACGAGCACGCGGCGCAGCTGCGCGAGCGGATGGTCGCCTTCCAGGAGGAGCTGCGCGGGATCGCGATGGCCAAGGGCGAGGCGCTGCGCGCCTCGCGGTGAGCAGTGCCGGGACCCGACGAGAGCGGCCGACGGCGCTCGACCCACAGCGCGCGACGTCCGAGCCCCGACGGGCGGCGGGCCGACGAACCACGACGAACGGCGGGCCGGGCGAGAGATCGCCCGGCCCGCCGTTCGCAGGGGCGGCCCTCACGGGGCCGTGCCCTTCGGCCGTTACTTCAGCTTCGCGCCGGAGGAGGCGTCGGTGCGGCCTTCCACGTAGGCGTGGTACAGGTCCGCGACCTCGTCGACGTCGCCGTCGGCCACCAGCACGCCCTTGTCGATCCAGAGCGCGCGCGTGCACATCGCCCGCACGGAGGCGAGCGAGTGCGACACGAAGAACACGGTGCCGGCCTGTCCGCGGATCTCCTCGATCCGGGCGGTGCTCTTCTTGCGGAACGAGGCATCGCCGGTGGCGAGGGCCTCGTCGATCATGAGGATCTCCGGGGTGCGGATCGTCGAGATCGCGAACCGCAGGCGCGAGGCCATGCCGGAGGAGTAGGACGTCATCGGCAGGTACAGGAAGTCGCCGAGCTCGGCGAATTCCGCCACGCTCGGGATGTTCTCCTTGACCTCCTTCGTGCTCAGCCCGAGGGCGAGACCGCCGATCATGATGTTGCGCTCGCCCGTGAGGCGGGGGAGCATCGCCGCGTTCACGCCCAGCAGCTCCGGCTCGGCGGAGGTGAAGACCCGGCCCGAGGACGGCGGCAGCAGCCCCGCCACGGCCCGCAGCAGGGTCGACTTGCCCGAGCCGTTGGTGCCCAGGATGCCGATCGACTCGCCGTGATGGGCCACGAAGGACACGCCGCGCACGGCCGGCACCTCGGTGATCGGGCCGGTGTCGGGGCGGCCGAGGCTGACCATCTTGTCCCACAGCGAGGCGCGCTGCTTGGTGGTCCCGCTGCGGCGGGCGCCGAACACGCGGTACGTGATGTGCAGGTCGTCGACCACCACCGACGGGGCGCCCAGCGGCTTGTCGCGGTCCACGCGGTCCGGGAGGTTCTCGGGGTCGATCTCGAAATCGATGTCCTCAGTCACGACCGTAGGTCTCCTCTGCGCGCCAGAAGTACAGGAATCCGATGGCGAAGACGCCCACTGCCCAGGCGGTGGCCTCGAGCCAGAGGCCCGGTGTCATCGGGATCAGCGGCTCGTTGCCGAACGCCGCACGGAACAGCTCCAGGTAGATCGCGACCGGCTGGTGCAGCAGGAGCGGCTTCAGCCAGAGCTCGTCGGGGACCATCGCCGAGATCAGAAACATGGCGCCGGAGGCGTAGCGGCCCAGCGTCAGGATGAAGGGCATGGCGTTGGCGATGTCCGGGGCGCGCGCGCCCAGGCGCGCGAAGAACATGGCGACGCCGGCGGAGAACACCGCGAGCAGCACGGCCGCGAAGGGGAGCAGCAGCCAGGACCAGGTCGGCACGACCACGCCCATGCCCGGCAGCACGCCGGTCACCAGCACGACCGCCATCATCGCCACCAGGATCGGGGCGAACAGCACGGTCTCGGTCATCACCGTCGCGAGCGGCACCACCGCGCGCGGGAACTTGTGCGATCTGATCAGCTGCAGGTTCGTGGGCACCGAGTTCAGGCCCGACATCACCGAGGTCTGGAACAGGGAGTAGGTGAACGTGCCGATGGTGATGAACGCCGCCCGATTCTCGATGCCGGGCGCGCTCGAGTGGAACAGGAAGCCGAAGATGATCACGTACACGGCCGCGTCGAGCACGGGGCGCAGGATCGCCCAGGCCTGACCCAGGTACGAGCCCTGGTTGCGGGAGTACGCGCGGGACGCGGAGAGGTTCCAGATGAACGAGCGCCGCTGCCAGACCTGCTTGATGTAGCGGCCCAGCGGCGGCCGGACCCCCATCTCGTCCAGTCCCGCCCGCGCGGCGAGCGCTTCTGACTCTGCGGATGTCAGGCGCGGAGCGAGCGGTACCTCCGCCTTCTGATCTGCCAAGTTCGTTCTCCTCTAGCCGGACGGGCGCGGCGGGCTGGGCCGTCCTCGGGCGTCGGTATGATCGTGCGTCGTGACTACCGCAAAGGATCCGCTCCCGCTGGTGACGGTCGTGATGCCGGTGTTCAACGGTGCGCGGACCCTGCGTCGATCGGTGACAAGCGTACTCGATCAGACCTTCCGCTCCCTCGAGCTGGTGGTGGTCGACGACGCCTCCACGGACGACACGGTGCGCATCGCCGAGGAGCTCGCGGAGAGTGATGCGCGGGTGCGGATCATCCGCCGGGAGCGCAGCGGCGGCCCGGCCGCGGCCAGGAACTCCGGCATCGCCGGCGGCACCGGCCGGTTCCTCGCCTTCTGTGACGCCGACGACCTGTGGCTCCCCGAGAAGCTGGAGCGGCAGCTCGATCTCGCCCGGACGAGCGGTGCGTCACTTCTGTACTGCGGCTACCACCGCGTGCCGGCCGACTTCGCGGGCACCGGCGCGGACTTCGTGCCCGAGGGCCGCGTCGTGCACGTCCCCACGCAGCTCACCCGCGAGGGTCTGCTGCGCCGCAACGTGATCGGCAACCTCACCGCCGTGGTCGACCTCGAGCGCACGGGACCGGTGACGATGCCGGACGTCCCCGGCGCCGAGGACTACGCGCTGTGGCTGAGCATCCTGCGCGAGGGCGGCACCGCCGCCGGGATCGACGAGCCGCTCGCGCTCTACCGCGCCGCGCAGGAGGACTCCCATTCCTCCGACCGCATCCGTGCGATCCGCGCCGTGTGGCAGGTGCTGCGCGGCCAGGAGCGGCTGTCCGTGCCGAGCGCCGCCGTGCACTTGGTCACCGGGTCGCTCGCGGCACTTCGCAAGAACCGGATCTGAGCGGGACCGCGTGGATACACTGCGCGGACCATGATCCTGATCTGCGTCAACGAGCTGTCCGGCCCCACCGGCTACCACAAGTCCGTGGTCGAGACCGCGAACGCCCTGCATCATGGGGGATACCCGCTGGCGGTCCTGAGCTTCCTGGGGACGGGGGACGGCGCCGAGCTCGCCATGCCGCGCTGGCCGCTGGACCCCGAGATACCCGCCTACGTGCTCCAGACGCTGCCTGCCCAGGGCGGCCGCCTGCTCGCCGAGAACGTCCACCCGGTCCTCACCGGGCGCGTCTACTCGACGCCCTACGCCTACACCGCCGACCAGCTCGCCGCCCTGCGCCAGCTCAACGAGGAGCTCACGTCCGAGGACACCGTGATCTTCACGACACCGCTGCACGCCCTCGCCTTCCATCACGCCCTCTCCGGCCAGGAGCGACGCCCCCGCACCCTGCTGCAGGTGCACGGCGACTACCGCCACCACGACGAGCTCTGGGCGCTGGTGGACGAGGCGCGGGAATCCATCGATCGCGTGCAGACAGTCGCCGAGGGGCTGAACGAGCAGTTCGCCTCGCGCTTCGACGCCGCCGACGTGGTGTGCATCCCCAACATCCACCATCCCGCGCAGGTGGTGCGCAAGCCCCGGACCGGCGTCGAGATCGTGCTGCCGGCCTCGTTCCAGCACCGCAAGAACCAGCTCGACGCGATCCGGGCCCTGTCCCGGCTCGAGGACGACTCGGTGCACCTGACCCTGTGGGGCAACATCAGCCCGCTGAACCCCTACTTCATCGCGGTGAACGAGCTGATCGACTCGCTCGGGCTGCGGGACCGGGTCTCGATCCCCGGCTTCGGCACCGAGCAGGACGTCTACTCCAGCGCGGACATCGTGCTGATGACCTCGCTGTCCGAGGGGTTCGGGTACCCGCTCCTCGAGGCCGCCTACCACCGACTGCCCACCGTCACCTACGACTACGAGTTCGGGCCGCGGGACGCGGTCGAGGACGGCGCCAGCGGATTCATCGTCCCCGTCGGCGACGTGGACGCCCTGGTCGCCCGGCTCGACGAGCTGGTCGCGGACGCGCAGCTGCGCGAGCGCTTCGGCCGACGAGCCCGCGAGATCTTCGACGAGCGCTTCTCCGCCGAGGCGGTCGTGGCGAAGTACGGCGCCGTGCTCGGCCCGCCCCCGGGCCGCTCCCTCGACCTCTCGGCCGTGTTCTCGACCGACGGCGGGGAGCCTGTGCCCGCGAGCGCGATCAGCCACCGCGTCACGCGCTCCGGACTGCGCCGGCTGCACCAGGTCACCGTGCGCTCCGACACGGTCCTGCACGACGTCCAGGTGGACGACGGCGAACGCATACTCCGCCCCGCGGTGCGCCGCGTGGGCGGGACCACCGTGATCGAGTTCCCCGTCGGGAGCCGCGGCGTCGTCTCCTTCAGCACGGTCCCCGGCGGCACCGACCGCCGTTACCTCGCCGGCCCCGCGAACGGCGGGACGCTCCCCGTCCTGCCCCGTCTGCGCCGCGACGCGGACTACGGCGACGGCACGCCGCCGGTCGACGACTCGCTCCTCGCCTCGCGCGGCGGGGCGAAGCACGTCTCCTGGCGCACCACCCCGGCGGACCTGGCCGAGTTCGGGGCGCAGGGCGTCGACGCCGTGACCTGGAAGCTGCGCCAGCTCATGCCCTCCCTGCCTGCGCTCCGGGGCGCGAAGCCCTCGGGCGACGCGACGCCGCCTGCCGGCGGGTCGCCCGAGCGCACGGCGCAGGAGGCGGGGGAGTCGACGTCCGCTCCCGACCCGTCGGCCGAGGCACAGCCCGGGCCCGACGCCGGGACCCCGACGACCGAGGCGCCGGCGACCGCAGCCCACGCACCGGCCGCCCCGTCGGCCCCCGACGCATCGGCGGACGCGCCGGCCGGCACGTCGGCCCCCGCCAGCTCGAGCGGCGGCTCCGCGGGGACCCTCGGCGGCCTCGGGAAGGCCGTCGGGCTCCCCGCCCAGGCGATGGGCTCCGTCGGCCGGGTCGCGAGGACCTACGCCTCCACCGCCGCCTCGATGCTCGTCAAGGCGGTCGCGGTCACCGAACCCGCGCCGACCCACCGCGAGATCCCCCGCCACCCCTGGTTCCCCGTCACCGGCGGCGTCGACTCCTTCGGCGCCCCGATCAACTCCGGCGGCGGCGTCCAGGTGACCAACGCCGGCACCGAGAAGCGGCCCACGGTCCGCATCCAGGGCGAGTACGACTGGCTCGAGCTGCGCGACGGCGCCTCCCGCCGACGGATCACCCCGCCCTGGTCCTACGGCGAGATGTTCGAGCGGTTCTGCGCCGCCGAGCGCGAGCACGGCCTGTTCGACATCACCACGGCCGACGGCGTGCACCTGTGGGAGCTCGGCCGCTCGGCGCTCGTGATCCAGCTGGCCGAGGCCGCCGGCCTGTGGGGACCCCTCGCCGCCGCGCAGGGCACCGTCCAGGACGTCTACACCGGCGGCAAGCGGCTCACCACCGCGCCGTCCGCGGACACCGTCGTCTTCGACTACGTGCGGCGCGGTCAGAGCGGCTACCGCACTGCCCCGTTCGTCGACGACGCGTCTCTGTTCGTGGTGCAGCCGGGCGCCGACGGCTATCCGGACGTGGACGAGACGAACATGGTCTACCCCTTCGCGGAGTTCACGCAGTGGAAGAAGGACTGGCGACAGCGCTGGTCCCACCTCCGCGTGCCCGAGGTCGATGCGCGCCCCTTCGAGGCCGCGCTGACCCAGGCGCTCGGGATCCGCATCGACCTCGGCGACCACCTGCGCAACCGCCTCGCGAAGTTCCTCGCGGAGCGGGAGTTCTTCACGCCCGTGTTCGAGCGCGTGCAGCCGGAGGAGGTGCTGATCGCCTCCAGCCACTGGTGGGCCGGCATCGGCGCCGCCGCTGCTCGCTCGGGGGCGCGGGTCTCCGATATCCAGTACGCGCTGACCAGCCACTACGCCCCCTCCTTCTGGTTCGGGCAGAAGCCGCACTACGGCGCGACCCGCTTCTACGCCTGGTCGGACTTCTGGGCCGAGCGCACCAATGTCTACGACGAGCACGTCGTCGTCCCCCGGCAGCAGCCGGAGCTGACCGCCGCGATCGAGGCCCCCAGCACGGAGGAGAAGCGCTGGGACGTCTGCGTCATCTCGCAGCCGCGGGTGCTGCGGCGGATCCTGACCTTCGTGCAGGAGCTGGTGGCGGAGCGCCCCGAGCTGCGTGTCGTGATCGCCCCGCATCCCGCGCAGCGCGAGATCATCGGGCAGGAGCTCGCTGCGAGCGGGCTCGAGGGGTCGGTCGACATCGCCGAGGAGGACACGCTGACCACGATCACGAGGTCGGTCATGGCGGTCGGCACGTTCTCCACCTCTCTGTGGGAGTCCGCGGCACTGGGCTGCCCGACCTATGTGATCGAGGTGCCGGGTTTCGAGGAGACCCTCCAGGACGTCGAGTCGGGCCTGTTCCGCCTCGCGCGCACCGCGCACGACCTCGTCCCCTACGAGGTCCCCGCCTCCCGACACGACATCTTCGGCTGAGCCCATGGACATCCAGAACCACTACTACGGGCACAGCGCCGCCCTCGCCCTCCACGCGGGGCTCGACTCCGTCCGCCACCTCCACGGGCTCCTCCAGCACGGCTGGACCGTCCGCTCGCCCTCGCTGGTGCACTTCTCCGACTTCGCGCGCCTTCCCCGCACCTCCCGCCGTCTGGTGTGGAGCCACCGGGCGCGGGGCTGGGAGCCCGCCGAGGACCCCTTCCTCACCACGCCGATCGGGGCGCCCTTCCTGTACCTCAGCGCGCTGACGGCCGACGAGTCCGTGGCCGCTCTCGGTGCGACCGTCGCCTTCCCCGTCCACGACACCCGCCTCGTCAAGCTCCAGCACGACGACGCGGACCTCGCTCGCGAGCTCGCCGAGCGCGACGGCCCCTCCCTCGTCTGCCTCCACCCCGAGGACCTCGATCGCCCGGAGAAGGTGCAGGTCTGGAGCGAGCACGGCCACCGCGTCGTCAGCGCGGGGGAGCGGCGCGACCCGCAGTTCCTCGGCCGGATCCTCCGCCTCGTCCGCGGGGCGCGGCGCGTCGTGTCCAACCAGCTCTCCACCGCAGTGGTCTACGCCGCCGCCGAGGGCACGCCCACCGCGATCTACGGAGGCGACCTCGCCATCGGCTCCCTCGGCACCGAGGTCTCCCGTCGCACGCGCGAGCTGTGGCCCGAGTTCCACGACGACACCGTCGAGGACGCGACCCGGCGCGCCGTCGCCCTGGCGGAGCTCGGCCACGAGCACCTGCTGTCCCCGGCGGCGCTGCGGGCGGCGCTCGGCTGGGATCGCAGCACCGCCGGACCGTTCCTCAGCTACTGGGGCGGTGCCCCGCTGCGGAAGGCGGGCGCGGTGCTCGGCCTCGTGGAGCGGACCGAGGGCGCGCAGGACGCCGGCTCCGGACAGTCCCCTCTGGTGTTCCTGCGCCACCCGCTCAGCCATCTGCCCGGCCGGCTCCCGCGCCTCCCCTCGCGCGACGCCCTCCTGCCGGAGCCGCTCGTCCCCGCACGGTGACCCCGTGGAGCACTCTCCCCTGACCCCGTGACCTGAGGAAGGTTGTCGCCCGAATGATCGTGATCTGCACCAACGAGGTCGCCGGACCCACCGGCTACCACAAGTCCGTCGTCCAGCTGGGCAACGGGCTGAGTGCGGCGGGATACGCGGTGGCGGTGCTGGGCTTCCTCGGCACCGGCGACATCGCGAGCCGGATGCTCCCGGTGTGGCCGCTGGATTTCGAGGTCCCCGCCTACACGCTGCGTGCGCTTCCGGCCGACGGCGGCCGTCTGCTGCACCGCAACGCGCACCCCGAGCTCACCGGCGACCTCGGCGCGCTGCACTACGAGTTCACGGCCAACGAGCTGGCCGCCCTCCGGGAGCTCAACGACGCGCTCACGGAGGAGGACACGATCGTGTTCACCGCCCCGGTGCAGGCCCTCGCTTTCCAGCACGCGCTCGGCGGGGACGCACGCCGCCCCCGCACCGTCCTTCAGATCCATGGCGACTACCTCCACCATGCCGAGCTCTGGGACCCGCTGATGGCGACCCGCGACGTCATCGACCGGCTGCAGACGGTCGCCGACGGACTGCGCCAGCAGTTCATCCCGACCTTCGCCGACGAGGACGTGGTGTTCATCCCGAACTTCCCCGGGGAGGGTCCCGGGGCGATCCAGCGCGTCGAGCACGAGGGCGTGAACATCGCCCTGCCCGCCTCCTTCCAGCACCGCAAGAACCAGCTCGACGCGGTGCGGGCGCTGTCCCTGATCGAGGACGAGTCCGTCCACCTCACGCTGTGGGGGAACATCAACCGCAACAACCCCTACTACGTCGCCGTCCGCGAGCTCGTGGACTCCCTCGACCTCGGCGGCCGCGTGCACATGCCCGGCTTCGGCACCGAGCACGACGTCTACTCCACCGCGGACATCGTGCTGATGTCCTCGCTCTCCGAAGGCTTCCCGTATCCCCTGCTGGAGGCGATGTACCAGGGACGCCCCACCGTCTCCTACGACTTCGACTTCGGACCGCGTGAGGCGATCGAGGACGGCGCCAGCGGATACATCGTCCCCCTCGGCGACGTCGAGCAGCTCGCGGCACGGCTCGGCGAGGTCGCCGCGGACGCGGCGCTGCGGGAGCGCTTCGGGCGACGCGCACGGGAGCGCTACGACGAGCGGTTCGCCCCCTCGGCAGTCGTGGAGCAGTACCGCGAGTTCTTCGGCCCGCACGACGCGCCGCTCGACCTCGCGAACGTGTTCGCCACCGACGGGAAGGAGCCGATCGGGACCGAAGAGATCGAGCATCGCGCGCGCCGCACCCGCGGCGGACGCCTCCACCAGCTCACCGTCACCTCGCTCGTCGGGCTGCACGACGTGCAGGTCGACGACGGCCTCCAGACCCGGGCCGCCAAGGTGCGGACCCAGCGCGGTACGACCCGGATCGAGTTCGAGGCCTCCGCCCCCGTGGTGATCTCGTACACCACCGCCCCCGGCTCCGGGGACCGGCACTATCTCGCCAGCACCACCGCCCAGCACGAGCTCGTCGTGCTGGCCCATCTGCGCCGCGACGCCCGATACGGCGCCGGACGGCCCGCGGCGCAGGACGCGATCTTCGGGACCTCCGGCGGGACGCTCCCGCTGCACGCCCCGACCGCACTGGCTCATCTCGCCATGCGGGCTCCGCGGGACGTCGTGTGGAAGGCGCGCGACGTCGCCACCACGGTCGGCACTCGGATGCGGGCTCGGCGCGAGCTCGCCGGCGCCGAGGGGGCGACGCTCTCGCAGCCCTCGGCGAACCCCACCGAGGGCGAGGCCCCGCTCGGCCAGTCCGCGGACCTCGACCTCGAGGACGAGACCTCCGCCGGCGGGACCGTCGACGCCCGTTCGATCCTCACCCCGCTGCTGGACATCGGCCCGAGCGCCGCGGCCTCGACGATGCGCATCCTCTCCGGCCTGTCCCGGGCGCCGGCAGCTCCCACCCGACGCGAGATCCCGCGCCATCCGTGGTACCCGGTCACCGCCGGCGTGGACAGCTTCGGGACGCCGATCAACCAGACCGGGGGGGTGCAGGTCCGCAACGCCGGCACCGCCGAGCGCCCCACGGTCTCGGTGCGCGGTGAGTACGACTGGGTGGAGCTGCGCGACGGCGCCTCGCGCCGACGCGTGAGCCCGCCGTGGTCCTACGGCGAGATGTTCGAGCGCCTCTGCGAGGCCGAGCGGAAGCACGGCCTGTTCGAGATCACCACGGCCGACGACGTGCACCTGTGGGAGCTCGGACGCTCGGCACTGGTGATCCAGCTGGCCGAGGCCGCCGGCTTCTGGGGCGCGGCGCCCGCCGTCGGCGGCGACGTGCGGGACGAGTACCTCGGCAGCAAGCGCCTGTCGAAGGCTCCTCGGGCCGACCGGGTCGTGTTCGACTACGCGCGGCGCGGTCAGAGCGGCTACCGCACTGCCCCGTTCGTCGACGACGAGTCTCTGTTCGTGGTGCAGCCGGGCGCCGACGGCTATCCGGACGTGGACGAGACGAACATGGTCTACCCCTTCGCGGAGTTCACGCAGTGGAAGAAGGACTGGCGCCGGCGCTGGTCCCACCTCCGCGTGCCCGAGGTCGATGCGCGCCCCTTCGAGGCCGCGCTGAGCGAGGCGCTCGGGATCCGGGTGGACCTCGGCGATCACCTGCGCAACCGCCTGGTGAAGTTCCTCGCGGAGCGGGAGTTCTTCACGCCCGTGTTCGAGCGGGTGAAGCCGGAGGAGGTGCTGATCGCCTCCAGCCACTGGTGGGCGGGGATCGCAGCGGCCGCGAGCCGCTCCGGGGCGCGGGTCTCGGACATCCAGTACGCGCTGACCAGCCACTATGCCCCGTCGTTCTGGTTCGGGCAGAAGCCCCGCTACGGCGCGACCCGCTTCTACGCCTGGTCGGACTTCTGGGCCGAGCGCACCAACGTCTACGACGAGCACGTGGTGGTGCCGCGCCAGCAGGAGGAGCTCACCGCTGCGATCGAGAGCCCCTCGACCGTGGAGAAGCGCTGGGACGTCTGCGTGGTCTCCCAGCCGCGGGTGCTGCGGCGGATCCTCGCCTTCGTGCAGGAGCTCGTCCGCGAGCGGCCGGGGATGCGTGTCGTGATCGCCCCGCATCCCGCGCAGCGGACCATCATCGGGCGCGAGCTCGCCGCCGCCGGCCTCGAGGAGGCCGTGGACATCGCCGAGGAGGACACGCTGACCACCATCACGCGCTCCGCGATGGCGGTGGGTACGTTCTCCACCTCGCTGTGGGAGTCCGCGGCGCTCGGCTGCCCGACCTTCGTGATCCCGGTGCCGGGCCACGAGGAGACCCTGCAGGACGTCGAGTCGGACCTGTTCCGCCTCGCGACCTCGCCGCACGACCTCGTCCCCTACGAGGTCCCCGCCAGCCGGCACGACATCTTCGGGACCGCCTGAGGGGCGGCTCCGTCCGGGGGTGCGTCGCTGCCCGCGGACCCACGGCCGGGCCTCCGATCTCGCAGGTGACACGCGGATCACCCGGATAGGATAAGGCTCAGTGACGAGCCGATCGGTGCTCGACCCGAATCCCAGGTGGTGCCGTGTTCCGCAAGCTCACCCGTGTCGTGAGACCGCTGCTCGATCTCTCGGAGCGCCGCGCGCTCGTCGCGGCGAACGACCCGGGGACCGACCCGGACATCGTCCTGACCGGGGCCCGCCATCTCGCACGGATGAGGAACTTCCGCTCCGCCGCCGCGCTGCTGGACGGGATCGACACGGACGAGCTGGACCTGCTGGACGAGTGCTTCGTCGGCGTCACCCTGCTCAGCGGCCAGGAGGGGCTGCGCGCCGACCAGCTCCTGGCCCCGCATCTCGGCTCCCTCGCCGATCGGGACCTCACCCCGGCCCAGCGTGTGAGGCTCGCCGAGTGGATCCAGCTCTCGGGTCTCCCCACCGCCGAGAAGGTAGCGGCGCTCCGCACGCTGCGCACCTCCGAGGGCGGCTCACGTGCCCCCGGCGCCACCCTCCGAGACCTGCGCTTCCGCGAGTTCCGCCTCCGCACGGCCGGGTTCGAGAAGATCGACGTGAGGGACTTCTTCGCCGGCGGGGACGAGGATCCCTTCCGCTGGAAGGACAACCTCCGCTACGTCCACGACCTCGTCACCCACGGGCACGCGGACACCGCCCGCACCCTCCTTGAGCGGCAGCTGTCCGAGCACGGGCTGCGCGACCGCGCCGTCGCCGAGGCCGCGCTGCGCTTCGACTCGGGCGCCCTCGTCGCGGACCTCGACGCCGTCCCCGCCGAGCACCGCGGCATGCCGGGCGTGCTCGCCCTCGCCCACGACCTGCGGGGGCAGAGTCCCGCGCACCAGGACTTCTACGAAGCGTGCCTCGAGGCGACGACCTCCCGCTTCGACGCCATGGACGTGCACACCCGCGACTCTCTCCTGCGCGTGCTCACCGTGAAGGACCTCCTGCCCGGGCTCGACGCACTGGTCCCCACCCTCCGCGGCGTGCCGGAGACGATGCTCGGCGCCCGCTGCGGCCGCGGGCTGATCGCGATGGAGCGGGGCGAGCACCGAGACGCCGCGGACCTGCTCCACTCCGTCCTCGTCGAGGACCCGACCTACACCGTCGCGGCGACCGGGCTCCGGCTCGTCTACGCCCGCCTGGACGGCGACCGCACCGTCATCGACCTCCGGAACGAGATCGGCTACGGCAGCGCCAGCGCCGGCCGCGCCGGGATCCGCCGCGGCGACCGCGACCAGGGGACCACCCTCATGCTCACGGGCCAGTACCTGAAGGCCTGGAGCGTGCGCCGCACCGCGCCGCCGTGGCGGATCCTCGAGCGCGACCTCGGGGAGAGGTTCCTGAACGCCGCGCCGCTGCCCGAGGATCCCGGCTCCTCCCTCTTCCTCATCACCGACGACGGAGTGGGCGACGAGATCCGCGGCGCGCAGCACCTCGGCGAGCTCGCCGCGCGCTACCGGGTCACCGCCACCTGCGACCCGCGGCTGCGGACCCTGCTCGAGCGGAGCTTCCCCACGATCGGGTTCGTCGACGTCGCCCGTCGGATCCGCGGCCACCTGAACCCCGTCTACGACGGCCGGTACAGCGACTTCATCCTCGCCAGCCACCTGCCCGCCCACTGCGACCCCTACGTCGAGGCCGCCGATCACGTCACCTACGGCCAGAACCTCACCTTCAACCGCTTCGCCGGCGTGCTCCCGCGACAGGACACCGGTGCCTCTCTCGTCCCGGATCCCGCCCGGGCTGTGCCGCGCGCCGGGGGGAGGCTCAAGGTGGGCCTGGTGTGGAGGAGCCGCTTCTCCGGCGGCACCCGGCGGATGATGTACATCGGCCTCGAGCAGCTCACCCCGCTGCTGGACGTGGACGGGGTCGAGTTCTGGTCGATCCAGCACGCGACCGACGACGCGGAGAGGGCCTCTCTGGAGGAGCACGGGATCCGGCAGATCCATGGCGTCGACCTCTTCGACGACCTCGAGGGGCTCGCGGCGCACGTCGCCTCCATGGACCTCGTGATCGGCATCAGCACGGTCCCGATGGAGCTCGCCGCCGCCGTCGGCACCCCGACCTGGCTGCTCGGCTTCTCGCCGGAGAACTACCTCTACCGCACGGCGGGCGGCAGGACATCCGTCGACCAGCTCTCCCGCAACTCGACGATCATCGCCCCGCCCTGGATCGACTTCACCGCCCCCTACCAGGAGTGCGTCGACCCCGTCCTCGCGGAGTGCCGGACCCGGCTGGAGCGTCTCGTCCGCAGCACCCTGCACAGCTGACGGGCGGGCGCCGCCACCTGCTCCAGTACGATCGGCGCATGTCCTTCAGCCAGAACGGTACCCCCAAGTCCCTGCGGATCGGCGACCTCCAGGTCGGCGAGACCCATGCCCCCTTCGTCGCCGCGGAGATGTCCGGCAACCACAACGGCGACCTCGGTCGCGCCCTCGCGATCGTCGACGCGATCGCGGAGACCGGCGCCCCGGCGATCAAGCTCCAGACCTACACGGCGGACACGATCACCATCGATGCCGACGGCCCCGCCTTCCGCATCACCGACAGCCACGGCCTGTGGGGCGGACGGAACCTCTACAGCCTCTACCAGGAGGCGCACACCCCGTGGGAGTGGCACGAGGCGATCTTCGCCCGCGCCCGCGAGCACGGCATGATCCCGTTCTCCAGCCCCTTCGACGACACGGCCGTCGACCTGCTGGAGGACCTCGGCGCCCAGGTCTACAAGATCGCGTCGCTCGAGATCGGCGACATCCCGCTGCTGTGCAAGGTGGCCCGCACCGGCAAGCCGGTGATCCTCTCCACCGGCGCCGCCGATGCCGGCGACGTGGACCTCGCCGTCAAGACCCTTCGCGCCGAGGGCAACGAGCAGATCGCCGTGCTCGGCTGCACTTCCTCCTACCCGGCGACCGCCGAGGCGTCGAACCTGCGCACCATCCCGGTGCTCGCCGACACCTGGAAGGTCGTCGGCGGCCTCTCCGACCACACCAAGGGCATCGGCGTGAGCGTCGCGGCCGTCGCCTTCGGCGCCGCGATCCTCGAGAAGCACGTCACGCTGCGCCGCGCCGACGGCGGCGTAGACTCCGATTTCTCCCTCGAGCCCGAGGAGCTGAAGGCCCTGGTCGACGAGTCCTACGCGGCCTGGCTCGCGCTCGGCGAGGTGCACGTCGGCCCGACGACGTCCGAGGCCGAGTCCCAGCGCCTGCGCCGCTCGCTGTTCGTGGTGAAGGACGTGCGCGCCGGAGAGGAGATCACCGCGGAGAACGTCCGCTCGATCCGCCCCGCGGGCGGGCTCGAGCCGCGCTATCTCGACGTGGTCCTCGGCCGCACCTTCGCGAAGGACGTCGAGCGCGGAACGCCGCTCAGCTGGGATCTCGTCTGACCAGCACGTCGAACTCGCCGCCGTCGCGGTCCGGATCGAGCACGTAGCCGGCCCCGGCGAACAGCCGCTGGGACGGCAGGTTGTCGGGAAGGATCGCGGCGACGACGACGGCGCCGGGGTGACGCGCCCCGAAGGCCGCCTCGCCGGCGGCGAGCACCGGACGGGAGAGCCCGTGGCCGCGCGCCTCGGGGGCGAGGGTGATGGACACCTCCCACTCCTCGCCCGCGGGCGCCTCCTCCAGCGCGTCGAAGCGCACGGTGCCGACGGGCGCGCCGCCCCGCTCGACGACGTACAGCTCGCGGGACGGGTTCTCCAGGGTCCGCGCGTACCAGGTGGAGTGGGACTGCCACGGCACCGGGGCGGAGTCGCGGGAGACCTTCCGGGTCTCCGGGTCGTTGCGCCAGCGCAGCAGCAGCGGCGAGTCCGACGGGGTCGCGGGACGCGCCGCGACCGGCGTCTCCGCCGCTCCGATCCGGCGCGCGAGCGCCGCGTCCCAGGCGGCGACGATCCGCTCCGCGCCGTGACCGTCGACCTTCTCCCGGCCCACCGAGGTCCAGCTGCGCATCGCGCGCAGGTCCGCGATCGCCCGCTCCACCTCCGCGGTCGCCGCAGGGCGGTCGGTGCGCACTTGCTCAAGGGTGCCGAGCCCGCGGGCGATCCGCTCGGCAAGGGCGGCCTCGTAGCCGGCGCGCTGATTCTCCACCACCGCGACCAGCAGGCTCGGAACCCCGATGCAGGCCAGCTCCCAGGCCGTGGTGCCCGCGGCGCTGACCACGAGGTCCGCCGCGCTCGCCCGCTCGAGGAAGGCGGGGGAGGGGGCGAGCAGCTCGACGTCCTCCCCGGCCTCGGCCCGGACCGCGTCCCAGCCGTGCTCGGGCGCGATGACGCTCACGTGCGCGACGCCCTCTGCCGCGGCGCAGACGGCGGCGAGGGTCCCGGCGGCGCCGGTCGCGTCGGTGCCGCCCATGACGATCAGCACCCGGGCGCCGCGGCTGACGTCGTGGTCCTCATGGACCCGCTTCTCCCGCGCGGCGCGCACCTCGGCGCGCATGGGGGCGTAGGCGATGCCGAGGAGCACCTCGCCGCTGCCGTCCTCGGGGCGGCCGACCCGCTCGGCGCGGATCGTGGAGTCGACGACGACGTCGGCCGGACGGCGGCCGAAGGCGCCGTCCTCCATCGAGGACAGCAGCGCGCCGCCCGCGCGCACCTGGTCCCGGGCGTCGGCCCCGATCGAGTAGTCGTCGACGTGGACGACGCTCGCGCCCTGCTCGGCGGCGAGGATCCCGAGGTCCTCGGGCGCCGCGGTCACCTCGAGACCGGACTCGTCCAGCAGGTGCCGGGCGAGCGGCGCCTCGATCGAGCCGGCGACCACCACGGTGTGCCCGGCGGCGCGGGCGGCGTCGGCGACGGAGAGCGCCCGCACCAGGTGGCCGATGCCTCCCGACGGGGTCGCGTCGCACCGGATCGCGACGTGGGTCATCCGTCGGCCAGCTTCTTCTGGCGCACGCCCGCGTTGATCCGGGTGATGTCGGGGCGTGAGCGCAGCAGGTCCACCACCTCGTGCCATGCCGGGGCGCGATCCCCCAGCTCGGCGACGACCGCGTCGAGCATCTCGCCGTCCTCGACGGTGTCCAGGGTCACCCGCAGGTCGTTCGCGGCCGGCTGGACGACCAGGCCCATGGTGCGGAAGTAGCGCTTGGAGTCGTAGAGATAGGAGGTGACGTGCGTGCGGTGGAAGCTCTCGGCCTCCGCGTCGGCCGTCAGCAGCGCCTCCCGCGAGGCGAGCTCGACGTCCAGTCCGCGCGGCAGCGTGCGCACCAGCGTGGTCGCGGTGTAGTCCAGCGACGGATCGGTCCTCCACAGCCCTACCACGGCGGAGATCAGCGAGGGGTCCGCCAGCGGGCAGTCCGCGGTCAGGCGCACCACCGCATCGGCCCCGGTCTCCTCCAGGGCGAGCACGAAGCGGGAGAGGACGTCGTCCTCGCTGCCGCGGACCACCTGCACGCCCAGCTCCTCGCCGAGCTCGGCGACGGCGTCGTCCCCGGGGGCGGTGGACGTCGCCACCACCACGTCCTCGATGCCCTTGGCGGCGCGGGCGGCCCGCACCATCCATCCCAGGACCGGTCGGCCGCCGAGCGGCCGGAGCACCTTCCCGGGGAGGCGGGAGGAACCTGTCCGAGCTTGGATCACTGCGACGGTTCGTGTATCGGTCACCGTGCCATAATGGCACGCGCGTCCTGGGTCGCCCGCGCGCCGCCCCAACCCCGTCGACGAAAGAGATCTGCATGTCGCTCCTCAACGGTGCCTCCATCCTCATCACCGGTGGGACCGGCTCCTTCGGCAAGGCCTTCCTGCGTGAGGTGCTCGACAACCACGACCCGCGACGGGTCGTCGTCTTCTCGCGGGACGAGCTCAAGCAGTACGAGGTCCGCAACCAGTTCGGCAACGACCCCCGCCTGCGCTGGTTCCTCGGCGACGTCCGCGACGAGCGCCGCCTCGCCCGTGCGCTGAAGGACGTGGACTACGTCGTCCACGCCGCCGCGCTCAAGCAGGTCGACACCGCGGAGTACAACCCCTTCGAGTTCGTCAAGACCAACATCCTCGGCAGCCAGAACGTCATCGAGGCGTCCATCGACGCCGGCGTCAAGAAGGTCGTGGCCCTGTCCACCGACAAGGCCTCCAGCCCGATCAACCTCTACGGCGCCACCAAGCTCACCGCCGACAAGCTCTTCATCACGGGCAACCACTACGCCGCGAGCTACGACACCCGCTTCGCCGTGGTGCGCTACGGCAACGTGATGGGCTCGCGCGGCTCGGTCATCCCCTTCTTCCGCCGCCTCGGCGAGGAGGGCAAGCCGCTGCCGATCACGGACATGACCTGCACCCGCTTCTTCATCACCCTGCCGCAGGCCGTGCAGATGGTCATCGACACCTTCGAGCTCATGCAGGGCGGCGAGCTGCTCGTGCCGCGCATCCCCTCCATGAAGGTCACCGACCTCGCACAGGCCGTCGTGCCCGGCGCCGAGATGGTCGACGTGGGCCTGCGCCCCGGCGAGAAGCTCCACGAGGAGATGATCAGCCCCGAGGAGGGCCGCCGCGCGGTCATCATCGAGGACGGCAAGTACTTCATCATCCAGCCCGACCTCGCGACCTGGGGCTACAAGGCCCCCGAGGGCGCCGTGCCGGTCGAGCCCGGGTTCTTCTTCCGCTCGGACTCCAACGACCAGTGGTACACCCAGCAGGAGATCGCGGACATCATCGAGGGAGGGATCTGAGGTGCTGCCGTACGGCCGTCAGTCCATCGAGTCCGACGACATCGCGGCCGTCGAGGCGGCGCTGCGCAGCGACTGGCTGACCACGGGCCCCGAGGTCGACCGGTTCGAAGCGGCGATCGCGGAGCGCGCGGGCGTGGAGCACGCGGTCTCGGTCACCTCCGGCACCGCCGCGCTGCATGTCGCCTACGCCGCCGCCGGCATCGAGCCCGGCGACGAGGTCGTCACGACCCCGCTGACCTTCGTCGCGACCGCTGCGGGCGCCGCCCTGCACGGTGCGAAGATCGTGTTCGCGGACGTCGACCCGGCCACCGGCAACCTCGACCCCGCCGCCGTCGAGGCCGCGGTCACCGAGCGGACCAAGGTCATCGCGGGCGTCGACTACGCCGGCGTGCCGGTCGACGCCACGGCCCTGCGCGAGATCGCCTCCCGGCAGGGCGCACTGTTCCTCGAGGACGCCGCGCACTCCATCGGCTCCACCCAGGACGGCGCCCCGGTGGGCTCCCTCGCCGACCTCACGACCTACTCGTTCTTCCCGACGAAGAACCTCACCACGGCCGAGGGCGGTGCCGTCGTGACGGCAGACGCGGAGCTCGCCGCCCGCGCCCGGGCGTTCAAGAACCACGGCCTGGTGCGCGACAAGGCGGTGCAGCGCTATCCCGACGAGGGCCCCTGGCACCAGGAGGTCCACAGCTTCGGGCTGAACTACCGCCTGCCGGACGTGCTGTGCGCGCTCGGCACGAGCCAGCTCGCGCGCCTCGATGCGTTCGTGGCCCGCCGCGCCGAGGTGAAGAAGGCCTATGACGAGGCGCTCGGCGACCTCGAGGGCGTCGAGATCCCGGGCGTGCCCGAGGGGGCGGCGCCCGCCTGGCACCTCTATCCGCTGCGGGTCCCCGCCGAGCGACGCCGCGCCATCTTCGAGGCCATGCGCGAGCAGGGCATCGGGGTGCAGGTCAACTACATCCCCGCCTACTGGCACCCGGTCTTCGAGGACCTCGGCTACCAGCGCGGGATGTGCCCCGTGGCGGAGGACTACTACCGCCGCGAGATCTCGCTGCCGATGTTCCCGGGCCTGACCGACCAGGACGTCGAGCGCGTCATCGAGGTGACCCGGAAGGCCGTCGCCGGCTGACCCCACGGAGGCCCGGCAGATGCGGAGAGGGCGCCACGGGCTGCGAGCCGTGGCGCCCTCTCGCCGTCCGTGCCGGCGAGCGGGGCGGCGGAGGGCCGCCCTGCCGGGGCAGCGGCGGCAGGCCCACTGAAGGGGGCGGCGCTCCGCCGGGATCAGCGACCGGGCGGGGTCACAGCGGCGGATCGCACTCGATCCGGATCAGCCGCGAGTGGTCCGTCTCGAACAGGACCGTGCCGAGGGACTCCCCGCCCTGCTCGATCGCGCTGAAGGCGGGGTCGTACTGGTAGGGCTGCCGCTCCTGGTAGATGTAGCCGATCCCCGCCTCCGCGAGGGTCCGGCAGCGCCAGGTCCACCGGTCGGCGTAGGGGACCGCCGCGATCGCGGCGCGGTCCTGGTCGGTCAGCGCCGTGCCCGCGACGGGCAGATGGACGTTCAGCCCGTACAGCGAGTACATGTGCGCGGCGCCCGAGTACGGGCTGGCCAGGATCGACAGGTCCGGGTCCAGCTCCGGGGCGATGCGGGCGAAGGCCTCGAGCTCGTCGGCCTGGAGGAAGCGGCCCCGCCCGGGATACTCCGCCGCGAGGTTCTTCTCGGCGTTGTCCAGCCGTGGCGGGACCGAGCCGAGGGCCGCGAGGGTCGCGAGCACGACCAGCACCCCGACCACGGCGCGGCCGCGGACGGTCGGCCCGCCCACCGGCAGGGAGCGCCGCAGCAGGCGAGCCCAGGCCTGCAGCCCCGGCACCATCAGCAGCGCGGACAGCATCGCGAGCGGGATCGCGATCCGGTCCTGGCCGCGGAAGAAGAGGACCGAGAGGTTCAGCGGCGAGCCGACCGCGGCGTCGAGGTACATCACGGCGACCACGATCCAGGCCACGGCCAGCCAGCGCAGCGGGCCGCGCAGCGTGGAGACCAGGCCCGGCCACCACAGCACCGCGATCACCGTCCCCAGCGCCATCGGCCACACCGTCAGCAGGCCGAGGCCCACCTCGCCCAGCGCCGACCACCACGGCACCTGCAGACCGCCGGAGAAGCCCGTCACCCGGGCGCCCAGCGGCGTGTAGGTCAGCACCGCGACGGGCAGCAGCGCGAGGACCGGCACGGCGAGGAGGCGCCGGCAGGTGTGCCGCAGGGGAAGCCCCGTCACGATCGTCAGCACCGCGATCAGGATCAGCGCCATCACCCCGACGTTCGGCTGCATGAGCGTGAGACCGATCCCGGCGAGCCCCACCACCCCGAGCGCCGCCCCGATCGCAGGCCACACCGGGGCCGCGTCGGCGGAGCCGTCGGCCGCGTCGCGCACGGCGGGGGAGGACGGCGGCGGCAGGACCGAGACCGAGGCGTCCTCGTCGAGGCCCGCCCGGGCGCGCACCGGGCCGGTCAGGGCGTGCCAGATCGCGACCGCGCCCGCGAGCGCCCCGGTCAGGGCGGCGAAGCCGGTGAGGTTCGGGACGGGGGAGAGATGGATCCACAGGTTCAGCGGACTGGCGGGGATCACCGCGGCGACCAGCGCGACGGCGGGCGGTGCCCACCGCAGCTGCGGGAACAGCGTCCGCGCCAGCAGCGCGAGGCCCACCACCCACGGCACCACCGCGAGGGCGAGCACGGAGCCGTTCAGCACGATCGGGATGTCGACGCCGGGCACCAGCGCGGCCAGGTCGTGGAAGGCCGCGGGATAGGAGGACGGGGCCCGGGTGCTGCTGGTCACCGCGTTCAGGGTGAGGCTCGAGCCGTCGCCGGTCTCGCGGATGTGGGTCAGCGCGGTGAGGTGGTAGAGCGTGTCGTAGCGCTCCAGCACGGCGTCGGCGCCGCCGGCCTGCCGCGCGATGGGGACCACCGCGACCGCGAGCCCCGCGACGAGCGCGCCGGCCCAGCCCAGGTGCGCCGCGAGCGGGCGCGGCGCGAGCAGCGGGCCGTCGAGCACCGTCGAGGGGAGGCGCACCCCGCGCCGGGCGAGGAGATGGGCGAGGAGCACCAGCAGCGCGGAGAGGACCACGAAGGGGAGCAGCGTCCAGGCCACCCCCGCCACGGAGGCGATGATCGCGCCGATCCCGGCCACCGCGGTCCCGATCGCCGGCGCGAACGCGAGGGCGATCAGGCGGGAGCCGGCCAGCGCGCGGACGGCGAGATAGCCGGGGACGTACGCGGCGGCGAGGACGATCAGGACGACGAGGAGGAGGCTCGCGGCGCCCGTCATCCGTCGTGCTCGCGCAGGGAGCGCTCCCGGTACTGCGCGGCCGGCTCCGCCTCGTCGAGGCAGAGCTGTCGGGCCAGATAGGTGGTGCGCTTCTCGGCGTTCTTCGTCCGCGCCTCCTGGAGGGCCAGGAAGCCCAGCAGCACCAGGACCGTCGCGTACAGCAGCAGATCGGCGCCGCGCCCTACCCCGACCATGTGCGCCACGCGCGTGAGCATCGTGGGGAACAGCACGTTCAGCGCCGCGAAGACGGCGAAGGCGATGACGAGCAGGCGCCGGACTGCGAGCTGCTTCGCGCCGCGCTTGACGAAGAGCCACGCGACGATCGCCACGATCCCCGCCACCAGCAGCAGCTGGATGATGAAGGTGCGCCCGCTCACCCCGAGGGCAGGGCCGAGCGCTTCGAGCAGAGTGTCCACCGCAACAGGGTATCCTCCTCGGGCGTGCGCCTCCCCGCCGCCGAATGCTCCGTCACACGAGGAGAACCCATGGACAGCCCTGACCCCTCGCGCGCCACGAACGCGCCCGGGGCCGACTGCACCTGGTTCGTCGTGCCGCTGTTCAACGAGGGCGTCGTCATCGGCGACGTGATCCGTGACCTGCGCTCCCGCTACCCGCTCGTGGTCTGCGTGGACGACGGCAGCGCGGACGGCTCGGCCCGGATCGCCGAGGAGGCCGGGGCCGCCGTGGTGCGCCACCCCTACAACATGGGCCAGGGCGCGGCGCTGAAGACCGGCATCGACTACGCGCTGCGCGACCCGCAGATGCGGCAGATCGTGACCTTCGACGCCGACGGGCAGCACCAGGTCGACGACGCCGCGGAGATGATCCGCAAGCGGGATGCGGAGGGCGTGGACATCGTGCTCGGCTCCCGCTTCCTCGACGCCCGCACCAAGCCCGGCCTGATCAAGCGCATGGTGCTGCGCGGGGCGGTCTGGTACTCGAACCTGACCTCCGGGGTGAAGCTCACCGACGCCCACAACGGGCTGCGGGTGCTGGGCCGCGGGGCGTGCGAGAAGATCACGATCGAGCAGAACCGGATGGCGCACGCCTCCGAGATCGTCGAGGAGATCGGCCGCCACAAGCTCACCGTCGCCGAGCACCCGGTGCACATCCTCTACACCGACTACTCCCGTTCGAAGGGCCAGTCGGTGCTGAACTCGGTGAACATCGTCATCGACATACTCTTCCGCTGAGCCCGGCGCCCCACGAGGCAGGGCCCCAGCCCGCAAGGGCCCATGACAAGGAAGCGGCCGACGTACGTTGGGACGCCGGCCGCTCCTCGTCGTGAAGGGCGCTCCTCGGCGCCCCGCGCTCACCCCTCCGTCGGCGTGGGCTCGGCCGTGCCGTCGGCTACCGAGTCGAAGAACGCCCTGATGTCCTCGTCGTCGGTGAGGATCGCGACGCCGGAGTTGTTGGTCTGGTACTCGGGATCCTCGATCGGGATCGACAGCGAGCCCGAGCCCATCGCGGAGCGGGCGGTCAGCGCCATCCGGGCCACGTCCACGATGCCGGTGCCGTCGCTGGTGGTCAGCGCGCCGGAGCCGGCGCCCGCGAGCCGCACCTGCGTGATCGGGTTCAGCAGCACGGCGGGGGAGGTGGCCCGGTCCATCAGCGCGGAGACGAACTGCTGCTGGCGGGCCTGGCGGCCGATGTCGGCGGTCGGGTCGAAATAGCGGGCGCGCACGAAGGCGAGGGCCTGCTCGCCGCCCACGTCGTGGCAGCCCTCCGTCATCTTCAGCCCCGACTTCTCGTCGTCCACGTCCTGGTCGATGCACAGGTTGACATGGCCGACCGCGTCGACCACCTGCGAGACGCCGTCGAAGCCGATCTCGACGTAGTGGTCGATCGTCAGCCCCGTGAACTCCTCGACGGTCTCGACCAGCAGGGGAGCGCCGCCGAAGGAGTAGGCGGCGTTGAGCTTGTACCCGCCGTACCCGGGGATGTCCACGAGCGTGTCGCGGGGCAGCGAGATCAGGTAGCTCTTCCCGCCCCGCGCCTTGTGCAGGAGCATGATCGTGTCGGTGCGGGCGCCCTCGGTGCCGTCGGCGCTGACGGCCTCGCCGTCGCGCTCGTCGGAGCCGGCGATGAGATAGGTGGTCCCGGGCGTGTTCTCCGCCTCGGACAGCGCGTCGACGTGCTCGATCCGGCTGTTCGCCCAGAGGGTGAGGCCCGCGCCCCAGCCCAGCACGATCACCAGCAGCAGCACGGCGAGGGTCGCGCCGAGCCGCATCGGGCGCGGGCTCCGGGCACGGTGACGCCGGGTGCGCGGCGGACCGCCGGGCCCGGCAGGGCCGCCGTGTCCGCGGCTGTCGTGCACGGGCTGCGGCTCCTCGCCCCACGCTCCGGCGCGCGCGTCCTCGGGATGCGCCCCGGGACCGCCGGCGCCCGTGGTCCCCCCGACACGCGGCAGGGGGCGGGTCGGCGCAGGACCTGGGGCATCGACTCTGCGGCCGG
>NZ_JAKJJW010000029.1:0-46103 GCF_025669985.1 Brachybacterium atlanticum
CCTCGCCCCGCCGCCGCCGGCCGCGCCGTCGGAGCCCGCCGCGGCACGGCGCCGACGGACCCGCCGCGTGCCGGGACGGCACGGGGCACGGCCCGCCCCTGCACTAGGATCCGGGCAGCAGCACTTCCCCTGGAGGAGACCATGAGCAGCACCGACCAGCGCCCTGCGCGACCGTTCGGCGCGGTGGGGACCGCGATGGTCACCCCGCTGAGCGCGGACGGCCACCGCGTCGACCTCGACGCGGCCCAGTCGCTCGCCGCCCACGTCGTCGAGCACGGCCACGACCTCGTCGTCGTCTCCGGCACGACGGGGGAGGCGCCCACCCTCACCGACGTCGAGAAGATCGACCTGGCCCGCGCCGTGGTCGAGGCCGTCGGCGACGAGGCGACCGTGGTCGCCGGCGTCGGCACCTACGACACCGCCCACTCGATCGACCTCGCCCGCGCGCACGCCGAGGTCGGCGTCGACGGGCTGCTCGTGGTCACGCCCTACTACTCCAAGCCCTCCCAGGCCGGGGTCGTCTCGCACACCACCGCGATCGCGGACTCCACCGACCTGCCGGTGATGCTCTACGACATCCCCGGCCGCGCCGGGATCCCGCTGGCGCTGGAGACCCTGCTGCGCCTGGCGGAGAACCCGCGCATCGTCGCGGTGAAGGACGCCAAGGCCGACCTCCAGCAGGCCTCGCTCGTCATGGCGCAGACCGACCTCGTCTACTACTCCGGCGAGGACGCGCTGAACCTGCCCTGGCTGACGCTCGGCGCGGCCGGCATGGTCTCCGTGGTCAGCCAGATCGCCGGCGACATCGAGCGGGAGATGGTCGAGGCGGTGGACCGCTCCGACCTGCCCGCCGCCCTCCAGGCCCATCGCCGGCTGGTGCCCGTGGTCGAGGCGGTCATGAACCGGATGCCCGGAGCTGTCGCCGCGAAGGCCGCGCTGCACCTGCAGGGCGTGCTGCCGCACGCCGCGATGCGCGGGCCGCACCTGCCCGCCGACGCCACCCAGCTGCGCGAGCTCTCCGCCGCGCTGGACGCCGCCGGCCTGCTCTGACCCGATCCGCCCGAGTGCCGAGGAGACCCCGATGACCGCCGCCTTCACCGACCGTCTCCCCGCACCGCCCGAGCTCGCCCCGGGCACGCTGCGGATCACGCCGCTGGGCGGCCTCGGCGACGTGGGCCGCAACATGACCGTCCTCGAGTACGAGGGCCGCCTGCTGATCGTCGACTGCGGGGTGCTCTTCCCCGAGGAGTCCCAGCCCGGCGTGGACCTGATCCTGCCGGACTTCGACATGCTCGAGAACCGGCTCGACGACGTCGCCGCGATCGTGCTCACCCACGGGCACGAGGACCACATCGGCGCCGTGCCCTACCTGCTGCGGCGCAAGCCCGACATCCCGCTGGTGGGAAGCCAGCTGACCCTCGCCTTCATCGAGGCGAAGCTGCGCGAGCACCGCATCCGTCCCTTCACCCTCGCCGTCGCGGAGGGACAGACCGAGAGCTTCGGCCCCTTCGAGTGCGAGTTCGTGGCCGTGAACCACTCGATCCCCGACGCGCTCGCGGTGCACGTGAGCACCCCAGCCGGGACCGTCCTGCACACCGGCGACTTCAAGATGGACCAGCTCCCGCTCGACGGCCGGATCACCGACCTGCGCGCCTTCGCCCGCCTCGGCGAGGCCGGGGTGGACCTGTTCATGACCGACTCCACCAACGCCGAGGTCCCCGGCTTCACCGTCGGCGAGCAGGAGATCGGTCCGGTGCTGGAGGGGATCTTCGCCCGCGCACGCCAGAAGATCGTCGTGGCCTCCTTCTCCAGCCACGTCCACCGCGTCCAGCAGGTGCTCGACGCCGCCGCGGCGCACGGGCGGAAGGTCGCCTTCGTGGGCCGCTCGATGGTGCGGAACATGGGCATCGCCGCGGAGATGGGCTACCTCCGCGTCCCCGAGGACACGCTCGTCGACGTCAAGCGGATCGACTCCCTGCCCGACGAGCAGGTGGTGCTGATGTGCACCGGCAGCCAGGGCGAGCCGATGGCGGCGCTGGGCCGGATCGCGAACCGCGACCACCGCGTCTCCGTCGGCCCCGGCGACGTGGTCATTCTCGCCTCCTCCCTCATCCCCGGCAACGAGAACGCGGTCTTCCGCGTGGTCAACGGTCTCGTGGCGCTCGGCGCCGAGGTGGTCCACAAGGGCAGCGCCAAGGTCCACACCTCCGGGCACGCCAGCGAGGGCGAGCTGCTGTACTGCTACAACATCGTGCGGCCGAGGAACGTCATGCCGATCCACGGCGAGGTCCGCCACCTCATCGCCAACGGCCGCATCGCCGAGGCCACCGGCGTGCCGCGCGAGCGCGTGGTCCTCGCCCGCGACGGCCAGGTCGTGGACCTGAAGGACGGGATCGCCGAGGTGGTCGGGGAGATCCCCAACGGTTACGTGTACGTGGACGGCTCGAGCGTCGGCGAGATCTCCGAGGCCGACCTCAAGGACCGCCGCATCCTCGGCGACGAGGGGTTCATCTCCCTGTTCGCGGTCGTGAACTCCGAGACCGGGGCGCTGATCGCGGGACCCGAGATCCACGCCCGCGGCGTCGCCGAGGACGACGCGGTCTTCGACCGGCTCCGGCCCGACATCGTCAAGGCACTCGAGCAGGCGGTCGCCGACCAGGCCGACCGCCGCGACACGTACCAGCTGCAGCAGGTCATGCGGCGGGTCGTCGGCCGCTACGTCGGCCAGCGGCTGCGCCGGCGCCCCATGATCATCCCGGTGGTCGTCGAGGCCTGAGCCTCCCGCCTCCCGCCGAGCCGGACACGTGCCCGCGGCGCGCGCCGGGGGCGGAACCCCTGTCGGCGGCGGGATCCGCACCCCGCGGGACCGGATCGCGCGGGTCGCCTCCCGGGCCGAGCGGGGGCCGGAATGTACCATCGGGACCATGGCGACACGTACGTCTTCCCCCGCACGTGCGTCGAAAGGCTCGTCCCGCTCCTCGGCCTCCGGCAGCTCCCGGACCCGCGGAGCCGCGGCGAACGACCCCTCGACGCTCCCTCTGCCGGTGCGCGCAGTGCGCTCCGGCTATCTGGCGATCGCCCGCATGGTCGGCGGCATGGTCCGCGGCATCGGGGTGCAGCGCTGGGAGGTCGAGCCCGAGCAGCGGCGCGACGGCTACGCGCTGTTGCTGATGCTCATCGCGGTGCTCGTCGCCGTGGTCGAGTGGTGGCAGTCCAGCGGCCCCGTGCTCGGCGCCGTGCACACCGTGGTCGCCGGCACCTTCGGGATCTCCTCAATGGTGATCCCGCTGCTGGCCGCCGGCTGGTCGATGCGCATGTTCCGCCGCCCCGACCAGGTGCGCGCCAACACCCGCATCTCGATCGGGATCGCCGTGCTGCTCACCGCGATCTCCGCCATCGCCTCGGTCTCGGCGCGCCTGCCCGCCCCGGCCGACGGCATCGACGCCCTCGCCCGCGGCGGCGGCGTGCTCGGCTATCTCGCGGCCGCGCCGCTCGAGGCGCTGCTGCCGCCGCTGGCCGTCGTGATCATCCACTCCGCCCTGATCGCCTTCGGCATCCTCGTGCTCACCGCGACGCCGGTCGAGTCGATCCCCTCCCGCCTGCGCGGCGTGTACGACGTGATGGTCGGCCGCAGCGAGGAGGAGGACGAGGAGCGCATCGCCTTCGGCCTGCGTCCGCGCCGCGTCGACCCGGCCGTGCACGAGCAGGAGACCGCGGCCCAGCCCGCCGTCCGCACCCGTCGCCGCACCCGCAAGGAGAAGGCGGAGGCCGCGGAGGCCGAGCGGGACCACGAGGCGTTCGGCTACGTCGGCGACGAGGCCTTCGAGCAGGGCGTGGCCGAGGAGGGCCGACCCGGCGCGAAGAAGCCGGGTCGCGCCGGCAAGGGCGCGAAGTCCGCGAAGACCGGTCCCGCCGGCCCCCGCCGCGGCGCCCGGGAGGACGCGACCGAGGTCTTCGACGTGGTCGAGGACGAGAACCAGCGCGCCAAGACCTTCCCCACCGGCGACGAGGCGCCCACCGCGGCGCTGCCCGCCAAGGGGGCCCGCGGCGGGGACCGCACCACCCCCGTGCCCGCGAAGAAGGTGCCGGCCGCCGCGGCGGCGGCCCCGGAGAAGACCGAGGACGCCGCGGAGCTGGTGCATCCGCCGATGGGCGACCTGCCCCGCGCGGGCGAGCAGCTCGAGCTCGCCGGCGACGTGGTCTACACCCTGCCGGAGTCCTCCTTCCTGCTCGAGGGCCCCCCGCACAAGTCCCGCTCCGAGGCCAACGACCAGGTGGTCAGGGCGCTCGAGGAGGTCTTCGAGCAGTTCAAGGTCGCCGCCGAGGTGGTGGGCTTCTCCCGCGGCCCGACGGTCACCCGCTACGAGGTCGAGCTCGAGCCCGGCACCAAGGTCGAGAAGGTCACGGCGCTGGACAAGAACATCGCCTACGCCGTCGCGAGCTCGGACGTGCGCATCCTCTCGCCGATCCCCGGCAAGAAGGCGATCGGCATCGAGATCCCCAACACCGACCGCGAGACCGTCGCGCTCGGCGACGTGCTGCGCAGCCAGGTCGCCCGCCGCAACGAGCACCCGCTGGTGATGGGCGTGGGCAAGGACGTCGAGGGCGGGTTCGTCGTCGCGAACCTCGCCAAGATGCCGCACCTGCTGGTCGCGGGCGCCACCGGCGCCGGCAAGTCCAGCTTCGTCAACTCGATGATCACCTCGATCCTCATGCGCGCCACCCCGGAGGAGGTGCGGATGGTGCTGGTGGACCCCAAGCGCGTGGAGCTCACCATCTACGAGGGCATCCCGCACCTGATCACCCCGATCATCACCAACCCGAAGAAGGCCGCCGAGGCGCTCGAGTGGGTCGTCAAGGAGATGGACGCCCGCTACGACGACCTCGCCGCCTTCGGGTTCAAGCACATCGACGACTTCAACAAGGCAGTGCGCGCCGGGGAGGTGCAGGTCCCCGCCGGCAGCGAGCGGCGCCTGGCCCCCTACCCGTACCTGCTGGTGGTCGTCGACGAGCTCGCGGACCTCATGATGGTCGCCCCCCGCGACGTCGAGGCCTCGATCCAGCGCATCACCCAGCTCGCCCGTGCCGCGGGGATCCACCTGATCCTCGCCACGCAGCGCCCGTCGGTCGACGTCGTCACCGGCATCATCAAGGCGAACGTGCCCAGCCGCCTCGCCTTCTCGACCTCCTCCCTGCAGGACTCCCGCGTCATCCTCGACACGCCCGGTGCGGAGAAGCTCATCGGCCAGGGTGACGCCCTGTTCCACCCGATGGGCAAGGCGAAGCCGATGCGCGTCCAGGGCGCCTGGGTCAACGAGTCGGAGATCCACAAGGTCGTCGACCACGTCAAGACGCAGATGACGCCGAACTACCGCGAGGACGTCACCGTCGTCGCGGAGAAGAAGCAGATCGACGACGACATCGGTGACGATCTCGAGGTGCTGCTGCAGGCCGCGGAGCTCGTGGTCACCACGCAGTTCGGCTCGACCTCCATGCTGCAGCGCAAGCTGCGCGTCGGCTTCGCGAAGGCGGGCCGGCTGATGGACCTGCTCGAGTCCCGCGAGATCGTCGGCCCCTCCGAGGGCTCGAAGGCCCGCGACGTGCTCGTCCACCCCGACGAGCTCGGCACCGCAATCGCCCGCATCCGCGGGGAGGAGGCCCCGAGCGGGGAGGGCGACGAGCCCTACGGCGCCGACCAGGCCGTCGACCTCGACCCCGAGCCGACCGAGCCCGTGGGCGAGGGGAGCGCCGACCGGTACGGCAGCGACCCGCTCGCCGACGACGGCACCGAGCCCGCCGTCGACTACTACGACGAGGACGACGAGGAGAGCGAGGACGCCTGGAGCCTCACCGGCCGCTGAGCGTCCCGCCCCCGTCCCGCCCTCGTATCCCGTCCCGCCGCACCCCAGGAGCACCGATGACCACGAAGCCCGAGGCCGAGGTCCCGCTGTGGAACATCGCCAACATCCTCACCATGCTGCGCTGCGTCATGGTGCCGCTGCTGGTGGTGCTCGCGATCCTCTATCCCGACTCGGTCGGCGGGCGTCTGCTCGTCGCCGCGGTGTTCGTCCTGGCGATGATCACCGACTTCGTCGACGGGCACCTCGCCCGCAGCCGCAACCTGATCACCGACTTCGGCAAGATCATGGACCCGATCGCGGACAAGGCGATCACGGGCGCGGCGCTGATCATGCTCTCCGTGTGGGAGTACGTCCCCTGGTGGATGACCGTGCTGATCCTGGTGCGCGAGATCGGCATCACCGTCATGCGCTTCACCATCCTGAAGTACGGGGCGCTGCCGGCGAACATGGCCGGCAAGGCGAAGACGATGGTGCAGTCCATCGCGATCACCTTCTGCCTCATCCCCTTCGAGCTGTGGTGGTCCCCGGCGCGCTGGATCGGCCTGGCCCTGGTGCTGCTGGCCGTGGTGCTGACCGTGTGGTCCGGCCTGGTGAACCTCAAGGACGGCCTGCGCCTGCGCCGTGAGGCGCTCTCGGCGGGGACCGCGCAGGCATGAGCGGGACCCCCGCCGCGGTGATCGACGCCGCCGCGGTGATCGACGCGGCGCGCGAGCGCGGCTGGTCCCTCGCGACCGCCGAGTCGCTCACGGCCGGCGCGGTCGTGGCCCGACTGGTCGACGTGCCCGGTGCGAGCGATGTCGTCGCCGGGGGAGCGGCCTGCTACTCCTACGCGGCGAAGAGCCGAGTGCTCGGCGTGGACGCCGGGCTGCTCGAGCGCACCGGCGCGGTGACCGCGCAGGTCGCCGCCGCGATGGCCGAGGGCGCGCAGCGGCTGTACGACGCCGACCTCGCCGTGTCCACGACCGGAGTGGCCGGCCCCGGCCCCGACGCGCGGGGTGTGCCGGAGGGCACGGTGCACCTCGGGATCGCCCGACGCGGCGGTCCCGCCCGCACCCGTGAGGTCCGTCTCTGCGGCGGGAGAGCCGAGATCCGGGCCCTCGCCGTCCAGGCGGCCCTCGACGAGCTCGCCGTCGAGCTCGCCGATCCGTCCGAGTCCTGATCAGCCGGGGACGACGCGGTCCTCTCCTCCCCGACGTCCACCGTGCACATCTTCAGCGAACCCTCGGACGTGGCCCACTACACTCTGGGGAACACCCTCGCGGGAGGACGCGTTGGGCTCTACGTGATGACGACGACGTACCGCATCCCAGAGGTGCATGAGAAGTTCATCCAGAGTCAGAGGAAGGGAGGAAGGTCCATGATCCTGTACCGCCAGGAGCTGGGGGACGTGCTGCGCGATGCGCGCCGTGCCCAGGGCCGCACGCTGCGGCAGGTGTCCTCCGACGCGCGCGTCTCGCTGGGCTATCTCAGCGAGATCGAGCGCGGGCAGAAGGAGGCCTCCAGCGAGCTGCTCGTCTCCGTGACCGACGCCCTCGGTCTCCCGCTGTCCTTCGTCCTGCGCGAGGTCTCCGATCGCATCGCGGTCGCCGAGCGCGTGACGATCCCGGACACGGTCCCCGAGGGGCTCGCCGACGGCACCGCGCCGCTGGTCGGCGCCAGCTGAGGTGCGCCGCAGCGAGTTCGCGGAGCTGGCCGATCACGTGTTCGGCTCGACGCTGGCCCGCACCTACACCCACGACCTCGTGCTCGAGGAGGTCGGCGGCCTGACCGCCGCCGAGGCACTCGAGCGCGGGGTCGCCGTGCGTGCGGTGTGGACCGCGCTGTGCGAGGCGATGGAGGTCCCCGAGTCCGCCCGCTGGGAGATCCCTGTCGAGCAGCGACGACGCTGACGTCCCCCGGGGCCGGCGCCGCCGCCGGCCCCGCAGGATCGCTGCGGAACACGCGGCGCGACACGCCCGCGGCCGACTTGAGTTCGAACGTCTGTTCGGTAGTCTGTGTCCGTCGGTCCCCGGGCATCGTGCCCGCCTCAGCACCTCTCCTCCCCAGCGCCCCGTCATCCACAGGGGCACCGGGGCAACGGCGAATGTCGGGGTCGGCGCCTACTGTGGCCGCAAGGTCACCACGTCGGCCCACCCGGCCCTCAGGAAGGAACACCCCATGGCTGCATCGAAGTCCGCCCCCAAGTCCACCGCGAAGGATCGCGGCTCCTCCCTCGACAACGCCCTCGCCCAGATCGACCGCCAGTTCGGCAAGGGATCGATCATGCGGCTCGGCGACGACACCCGCCCGCCCGTCGAGGTCATCCCCACCGGATCTGTCGCGCTGGACGCCGCCCTCGGGGTCGGCGGCCTGCCCCGCGGCCGCATCGTCGAGATCTACGGTCCGGAGTCCTCGGGCAAGACCACCGTCGCTCTCCACGCGGTCGCCAACGCGCAGCGCAACGGCGGCATCGCCGCGTTCATCGACGCCGAGCACGCGCTGGACCCCGAGTACGCCAAGAAGCTCGGCGTGGACACCGACGCCCTGCTGGTCTCCCAGCCGGACACCGGCGAGCAGGCCCTCGAGATCACCGACATGCTGATCCGCTCCGGCGCACTGGACATCGTCGTGGTCGACTCCGTCGCCGCGCTCGTGCCCAAGGCCGAGATCGAGGGCGAGATGGGCGACTCCCACGTCGGCCTCCAGGCCCGCCTCATGTCGCAGGCGCTGCGCAAGCTCACCGGCGCGCTGTCCTCCTCGGGCACCACCGCGATCTTCATCAACCAGCTGCGCGAGAAGATCGGCGTCTTCTTCGGCAGCCCCGAGACCACCACCGGCGGCAAGGCGCTGAAGTTCTACGCCTCGGTCCGCATGGACATCCGCCGCATCGAGACCCTGAAGTCCGGCTCCGACGCCGTCGGCAACCGCACCCGCGTCAAGGTCGTCAAGAACAAGATGGCCCCGCCCTTCAAGCAGGCCGAGTTCGACATCCTCTACGGCGAGGGCATCTCCCGCGAGGGCGGCCTGATCGATCTCGGCGTGGAGCACGGCGTGGTCCGCAAATCCGGCGCCTGGTTCACCTACGAGGGCGACCAGCTGGGGCAGGGCAAGGAGAACTCCCGCCAGTTCCTCAAGGACAACCCGGACCTCGCCGCGGAGATCGAGGAGAAGATCCTGCGCACCCTCGGAGTCGGCAAGTACGCCGCAGAGCAGTCCGCCCCCGAGACCGAGATCGGAGCCGAGGACGTGCTGGGCGAGGACGAGTTCCTCGACGAGGACGTCCCCGCCACCATCTGAGCGATGACTCCTCGGCACCACCCCGGCGGCGCCGGCGACCAGCAGGTCGTCGGCGCCGACGACGTCCCTGCGCGGCCCCCGGACACAGCACCGCACGCGGACCGGTCCGCGACCGCCTCCCCGCGGCAGAGCTCCCCAGGGGCGGCCCCTGCCCGGCGCACGAGCCCCGCGCAGCAGGTGACCGAGCAGCTCGCCACCCGCACCCGGGAGATCCTCGAGCGGCCGCGTGTCGAACAGAGCGAGGAGGAGCGCGCGCGGGAGAAGCAGGTCGTGCACGAGTGCCGGTACCTGATGCGCCTGCTGTCCACGCGGCGTCGCTCCGAGGGGGAGATGCGTCAGCGGCTCGCCGAGCGGGAGGTCCCCGCGGACATCGCCCACGAGACGATGGCCCGCATCGCCCGCGCCGACCTGATCGACGACGCCGCCTTCGCCCGCGAGTGGGTCCAGCAGCGCCGCTCGTTGCGCGCCCTCGGCGACGAGGCGCTGCGCCGCGAGCTCGGGGCCCGGCGCGTCGACGCCGAGCTGATCGAGGCCGCTCTCGCGGACGGGCAGAGCGACGAAGAGCAGCGCTGCCGCGAGCTGATCCGCTCCCGCCTCGACCACCGCGACCGGGAACGGCTGCGCGAGGAGCGCGACGGCAGCCACCGCCGGAGGCTCTCGCGCCGACTCGACGCGCTCCTGACCCGCAAGGGCTACCCCGGCGACCTCGCCGTCCACGTGATCGCGGGCGAGCTGCGCGCCGCGGCCGAGGACCCCGCCGCCTGAGCAGGCGGGCGCCGCACGGCGCGCCGCCGCGCAGGACGTGGGCCCGGATCAGCCCGTCTCAGCCCGTCGAGGCCGCCCCGTCGGAGGCGTCCTCCCGATCAGCCACCGAGGGGCTGTCACCGCGGGATCCGCGGCGCCTGATGAGCTGCAGGACCACGGCGATCACCGCGAGCACGAGGCCCGCCACGGAGACGACCACGTGCGGATAGACCATCAGCACGCCGCCGATGAGGAGCAGAGCCCGCTCCAGGGCGCTGGTCCGCCCGAAGAAGTACCCCGCGAGCCCGGCCGCGATCACCATCATCCCCAGGACCAGGGTGGCCAGCGCCGGGACCAGCTCGGCGATCGTTCCCTGGAGCAGCAGGGACGGCTCCAGGACGAACACGAAGGGGATCAGGAACGCCGCGATCGCCAGCTTGACCGCCGTGACCCCGGTCTTCATCGGATTCGCACCTGCGATCCCTGCACCGGCATAGGCCGCGAGGCACACCGGCGGAGTGATGTCGGCGAGGATGCCGAAGAAGAACACGAACATGTGCGCCGCGATCACCGGCACCTCGAAGTTGTTGATCAGGATCGGCGCCGCGATGGTCGCGGTGACCACGTAGTTCGCCGTCGTCGGCAGACCCATGCCCAGGATCACGCAGACGATCATCGTCATCAGCAGCACCAGCAGGAAGCTGCCCTGGGCGATGTCGATGATCGAACCGCCGAGGCGGCTGCCCAGCCCCGTGCTGGTCACGGTGCCGGCGACGATTCCCGCCGTGGCGCAGGCGGCGATCACCGGCAGTGCAGTGCGAGCGCCCGCCTCCAGCATCTTCACGATCCCGACGAAGCCCAGCCTGGTCGACTTCCTCAGGAAACTCAGCACGAAGGCCGCGCCGATGCCCCACAGCGCCGCACGGGCCGGGGAGAAGCCGTCCAGCATCATCCACACGATGATCACCAGCGGAATGATCAGGTCCGCCCGTTTCGCAAGCGACTTCCAGGACGGGAGCATCGACGCGGGCAGACCGCCGAGCCCGTTGCGCTTGGCATCGAAGTGGACAGAGAGCATGACGCCGAGGAAGTACAGCAGCGCGGGGATGATCGCGATGACGATGATCTCCGCATAGGGCACGCCGGTGTACTCCGCCATGATGAACGCGGCCGCGCCCATGATCGGCGGCATGAACTGGCCTCCGGTGGACGCGGTGGCCTCGGTGGCCCCGGCGACGTGCGGCTTGAACCCGGCCTTCTTCATGATCGGGATCGTGAAGGACCCCGAGGCCACCGTGTTGGCGACCGAGGATCCGGAGATCATGCCCTGCAGACCGCTGGCGGCGACCGCGGCCTTGGCCGGACCGCCGGTGAAGCGCCCCGCGACGCGGAACGCGAGGTCGTTGAAGAAGGCGCCGATGTTCGTGCGGATCAGCACCACCGCGAACAGCAGGAACAGGAAGATGAAGGTCGAGGAGACCTGGATCGGGGTGCCGAACACGCCCGAGCGCGCCGTGAAGAACGTGCCGACCGCGTAGTTCTGCCAGCTCATCCCGTACACGAAGATCGAATACGCGATCGCGAGGGACGCGATGATCACGATCGGCAGCCCCACGCAGCGCCTCGTGGCCTCCAGGACCAGCAGGATCCCCAGGGCGGCGACGATGTAGTCGACCTCCCGGAACCCCATGATCTGCACCAGGTTGCTGGTCAGGTGCCGGTACTCGATGACGATGTACAGGTTCGCGCCGAGGGAGAGGATCGCCAGGACGGCGTCGTACCAGGGCACCCCGTCGGTCAGGCTCACACGCCTGTTGATCGGGTAGAGCAGAAAGATGATGGAGGTCGCGCCGCCGAGGTGGATCGCGCCCTGGATGAGGGAGGGGCGCGATCCGAAGACCCCGGTGTAGAGGTGGAACAGCGTCAGCGCGATCGAGAGACCGCCCACGATCCACACCCAGGCCCCGAGCCCGGTGCGAAAGCGGCTCGCGCTGTCGTGCTCCCTCAGCAGCGCCTCCGTCTGCTCCTCGGCCTCCTTCACGGACTCCGCATCGAACGGTGCGTCGAGCGCGGAGTCCTCGCGCCGAGGAGCGGACGGCGTGTCGGCAGTGCTCATCTCAGAGGAGCCCCTGCTCCTGGTAGTACTTCTCGGCGCCGGGGTGGAAGGGGACGTCCCCCTGGCCGAACAGGGCGTAGTCGTGTGTGATCAGTTCGCTCTGCGGGAGAGTGATCTGATCGGCGAACTCGAAGGTCGCCGCCGTGATCTCGTAGGCCACCTCGGGGCTGACCTGCGTGGTCGACGCGACCAGGGCCGCGGCGACGGACAGCGTGGTCAGCGGCTCGGTGACGAACTCGTAGGCGCCGGGCTCGATCGTGTAGACCTCGTACAGGGAGCCGTCGGCGATCTCCTGCGCCGTGTCCTCCTCGAGCGAGAGCAGCGTGACGTCGTTGGTGGCGGAGAGGTCGCCGAGCGAGCCGGTCGGGGTGCCCACCACGAAGATCGAGGCGTCGATGTTGCCGTCGCGCAGGAGATCCAGCGAGCTGGAGAAGTCCTGCTCGAAGGGCTCGTAGTCGCCCTCGGCGATCCCATAGGCGGCCAGGATCGCGTCGGAGACCGCACGGGTGCCCGAGCCGACGTCGCCCACGGCGATGCGCTTGCCCTTGAGGTCCGCCACGGACGTGAAACCGGCCTCGGTCAGCGTTACCATGTGCGCGGCCTCCGGATAGAGCGCGGCGATCCAGCCGAGGTTGTCGACCTGCGCCCCCTCGAAGTCGGCGGAGCCGGTGACCGCGGCGTTCGCGGTGTCGGACTGCGCGATCCCGAGCTGCCACTCCTGCTGGAAGATCATCCCGATGTTCTCCACCGAGGCGCCGGAGTCTGTGTAGTTGACGGTGATGCCCTCGATGTTGTCCTGGTAGATGCTCGCGTACTCGCCCCCGAGCGGGTAGTACACGCCGGCGGTGCCGCCGGTGCCGAAGGTCAGGTCGGTGACGAAGTCGCCCTCGCCGCCCTCTGCGGGTGCACCGCCCTCGCCCCCGCCGCTCCCGCCGTCGTCGCCGCAGGCGGCGAGCACACCGGCTCCCAGGATCGAAGCGCCCAGGGCGGCAAAGCTGCGTCGTCGCATTCGCATGTCTACTCCTCGTCAAGGTCGTCACCGGGGAACGAGCACCGGGCGGACAGCTGTGTCTCGTCGGCTTCCCCGCAGGTCATGATCACCTTAGGTGGATCCGGAGTGGGGACGGTCACTTCACGGCGATCGTTTCCGCCCTGTGACCTGAGGGCCCGCCCGCCCCGAGCGCCGTACCCTGGGACCACTATGCCTCTCACCGCTCCCGCCCCGCAGCGCGGCACCTACCAGGTGCGCACCTTCGGCTGCCAGATGAACGTGCACGATTCCGAGCGCCTCACCGGCATGCTCGAGGACTCCGGCTACAGCGCCGCCCCTTCGGGAGCGGACCCGCGCCGCGGCGAGGTCGACGTGATCGTGTTCAACACCTGCGCGGTGCGGGAGAACGCGGACAACAAGCTGTACGGCACTCTCGGAGGGCTCCGCCCCGGCAAGGACGCGAACCCGGGCATGCAGATCGCCGTCGGCGGCTGCCTGGCGCAGAAGGACCGCGCCGCGATCGTCGAGCGCGCCCCGTGGGTCGACGTCGTCTTCGGCACCCACAACATCGGCTCGCTGCCGGTGCTGCTGGACCGCGCCCGCCACAATGCGGAGGCCCAGGTCGAGATCCTCGAGTCCCTGGACGTCTTCCCCTCCACGCTGCCCACGCGGCGCGAGTCCGCCTACGCGGCGTGGGTGTCGATCTCCGTGGGCTGCAACAACACCTGCACCTTCTGCATCGTCCCCTCCCTGCGCGGCAAGGAGAAGGACCGCCGGCCCGGCGACGTCCTCGCCGAGGTGCGCGACGCGGTCGACTCCGGCGCGATCGAGGTGACCCTGCTGGGCCAGAACGTGAACTCCTACGGCGTGGAGTTCGGGGACCGCGGCGCCTTCGCGAAGCTGCTGCGCGCCTGCGGCGACGTCGAGGGGCTCGAGCGGGTGCGCTTCACCTCCCCGCACCCGGCGATGTTCACCGACGACGTCATCGACGCGATGGCCGAGACGGACAACGTCATGCCCCAGCTGCACATGCCGCTGCAGTCCGGCTCCGACGACGTGCTGCGCCGGATGAAGCGCTCCTACCGCTCCAAGAAGTTCCTCGGCATCCTCGACCGCGTCCGGGAGCGGATCCCCGAGGCCGCGATCACCACCGACATCATCGTCGGCTTCCCCGGCGAGACCGAGGACGACTTCCAGCGCACCCTCGAGGTGGTCGAGGCCTCCCGCTTCTCCAGCGCCTTCACCTTCCAGTACTCCATCCGCCCCGGCACCCCCGCCGCGACCATGGAGGACCAGATCCCCAAGGAGGTCGTCCAGGAGCGCTTCGAGCGGCTCGTCGCCCTCCAGGACCGCATCGCGCACGAGGAGAACCTGGCCCAGGAGGGGCGCGGCGTGGAGATCCTCGTCGCCGAGGGGGAGGGGGACCGCGACGCCGAGACCCGCCGGCTCTCCGGCCGCGCCCGCGACCACCGCCTGGTGCACTTCTCCCTGCCCACGGACCTGCCCGAGGCGCAGCGGCCGCGGCCCGGCGACCTCGTCACCGCGACGGTCACCCATGCCGCGCCGCACTACCTCATCGCCGACAGCGCCCTCGAGGCGGGCACGCCCCTGCGCGCGGGGGATCCGCGCTTCTCGGTGCGCCGCACCCGATCCGGCGATGCCTGGGAGGCGGGCGTGCAGGGACTGGACGCAGGCGGCTCCTGCGGCACCGGCCACGAGGGAGCGGCACCGGCCGGCCCAGTCACCCTCGGGATGCCGAGCCTGCGCCGCCGCTGAGCCGTCGGCGCGAGGTCCCGTCGTCGGCCGCACCCTCCGCACAGGGACGAGCCGGGGCCCTCGCGATCGCTCGCAAGGGCCCCGGCCCGTGGTCCGCCGGAGGCGGGGATCAGGTGTCGAGGTCGTCGAGCTCGGCGCCGAGACGCTCCTCCAGGCTGTGGAAGAAGGCGATCACGGTGCTGAGCCCGCACTTGATCGCGCTGTCGATCTGGGAGTCGAGGGCGCCGGCGCGGAAGTCCGCGGCCAGCTCGCCGTACACGCCGAGGAGACCCTCGGACTCGCGGCGCACGTAGACCTTCGGCCAGATGCGGTTCATGTTCCACTCGTTGCAGAGCTTGATCATCTCGACCTTGCGCGAGACGTCCACCGAATGGCTCCAGCGGCCGCGGGTCTGCAGCACGCCGAGGCCCTCTCCGGTGAGCATGAACTGGAAGCGGTAGTCGTCGAAGCGCGCGCGGACGATCTCCGCGTGCTCGTCGTCCTCGACGAAGGCATAGCCATGGCGCGTGAGGCTCTCCTCGAGCCTCGCCATGCTCACAGGGGCCAGACCAGTGGCCGAGTCCGTCCTGACAGGGGACTCGTTCGGTGCAGTCACTTCCCACCTCGGGCGTTGGACGTAGGGCCTGGCAGGCGTGTCCGTGCCAGGATCGCCGATCACCCTACTCCCTCCACCGGGGAACCGGGCAGGGCCCGTGCCCCCGGGAGCCCGGTGACACCTCCCACACGACTACAGTGCGGGCTGTGGAGCACAGCGCGCAGGACCCCGCCCCCGCCTCGGCGGACACGCCGCTGATCGCCGTGGTGGGCGCGACCGCGACGGGCAAGTCGGACCTCGCGATCGCCCTGGCCCGGCAGCTCGACGGCGAGGTGATCAACGCCGACGCCCTCCAGCTGTACCGCGGCATGGACATCGGCACCGCGAAGGTCACCCCCGAGGAGCGCGCCGGGGTGCCTCATCACCTGCTGGACGTCCTCGAGGTCACCGAGGAGGCCAGCGTCTCCGCCTATCAGCGCGACGCGCGTGAGGCGATCGCCGCGATCCGGTCCCGGCGCAGGACCCCGATCCTGGTCGGCGGCTCCGGGCTGTACGTGCGCGCCGTGCTCGACGACATCGAGTTCCCGCCCACCGACGCCGCCCTGCGCGAGCGCCTCGAGCAGCGCATCGCGCAGGAGGGGACGGAGGCGCTGCACCGCGAGCTCGCCGCGAGCGACCCCGAGGCCGCAGGGATCATCGGCCCCCGCGACGCGCGCCGGATCGTGCGCGCCCTCGAGGTCGGCGCCCTCACCGGGCGGCCCTTCACCGCCTTCCTGCCCCGCCCCCTGTACGCCGACGCCTCCACGGTGCAGATCGGGCTGCGCCGCGACCGCGCCCTGCTCCACGAACGGATCGCCGTGCGCGTGGACCGCATGGTCGAGGCCGGACTGCTCGAGGAGATCCGCGCGCTGCGGGAGCAGGGGCTCGACCGCGGCCTCACCGCACGCCGCGCGATCGGCTACGAGCAGGGCCTGGCCGTGCTCGACGGCGCCCTCGACTGCGCCCAGGCGATCCAGGACACGGTCACCGGCACCCGCCGGCTGGTCCGCAAGCAGGACACCTGGTTCCGCCGCGATGCGCGGGTGCACTGGCTCGACGCGGACGAGGACGCGGACGGCACCCCCCTCCTCACGCGAGCGCTCGCCGTCCTCGAGGCGCAGGACACAGCGGCCGTCGGGTCCCGGCCGTAGGCTTCCGCCATGAGCGCACCCCTCGCCTTCACCAAGGGCCACGGCACCGAGAACGACTTCGTGATCCTCGACGACCCCGACGGCCGGCTCGAGCTGGACGCCGCCCGCGTCGCCGCGCTCGCCGACCGCCGTGCCGGGATCGGCGGCGACGGCGTGATCCGCGCCGTCCGCTCCCGCGCCGCCGGGATCGATGCCCCTGACGACGCCCCCGAATGGTTCATGGACTACCGCAACGCCGACGGCTCGATCGCGGAGATGTGCGGCAACGGGGTCCGCGTCCTGGCCGCGCACCTCCAGCGGGCCGGGCACGTCCGCGAGGACCGCTTCACGATCCTCACCCGCGCCGGTGTGCGCGGCGTCGAGATCCTCGAGCGGCCGACGGGCCCTGGCGCTGCCTGGCAGGTCCGCGTCGGCATGGGCGCCTCCCGCACGGCCTTCGAGGCGCGCACGGTCGAGATCGCCGAGCTGCGCCTAGACGCGACCGACGTCGACATGGGCAATCCTCACGCCGTCGCCTTCCTGCCCGCGGACATGGACCTCGACGGCCTCGACCTCTCACGCCGACCCGCCCTGGACCCGGAGCCGGTGGACGGGGCGAACATCGAGCTGGTCAGCGAGCGCGGTCCGCACCACGTCGCGATGCGCGTCCACGAGCGCGGGGTGGGGGAGACCCGGTCCTGCGGCACCGGCGTCGCCGCCGTCGCGGTCGCCGCGGCGCTGCGCGCCGCGGACGAGTCCCGCACGCCGTGGACGGTGGACGTGCCCGGCGGGCGGCTCGAGGTGGGCTGGACCGAGGAGGGGGAGGTCACGCTCAGCGGCCCCGCCCAGCTGGTCGCCGACGGGACGACCCTGCTGAGCGCCTGAACGCCTGAGCGCCGGCGGAGCGGGAGCGCTGCCGCCGCCCCGTCAGCTCTCGGGACCGATCTCCAGCACCCGGAAGCCCTTCGCGCTCGCCGCCTTGCCGACCTCCCGCGCGGGCAGCAGCTCGCCGAGCCAGCGCGCGAGCGGGTCGGCGCCGAGGTTCTTCCCCACCACCAGCGCGGCGGTGCCCGTCGGCCGCAGACGCGCCGTCCACTCGCGCAGGAGCTCGTGCAGCGCCGGCTTCCCGATGCGGATCGGCGGATTCGACCACAGGGTGTCCACGGCGAGATCCCCGGGGATCTCCTCCGGCGCGAGAACCCGCAGGTTCTCCACGCCCGCACGACGAGCGTTCTCGGCGGTCAGCTCGCGGGCGCGCTCGCTGACGTCCACCGCCCACACCTCGACCCCGGGATGCCGCAGCGCCGCCGTCAGGGCGATCGGCCCCCATCCGCACCCGAGGTCCACGAGCGTGCCGCCCTCCGGGGGCTCCGCGACCTCGTCGAGGCGGTCCAGCAGCACCGCCGTCGCCTTGTCGAGCCCGTGCCCGCTGAACACGGCGGAGGAGGAGACGAGGTCCAGGTCCCGCCCGGCCAGACGCACAGGCAGCGGGAATCGACGGTCCGGGGCGGAGGGGTTCGCGGTGAAGTAGTGCTCGTCCACCCCCGCAGGATACGGAGCCCCGGCCCCTCACGGCGACGCACGGAGCGGCCCGTGCCCTGATCCTGGCCGTCCCCCGCGTTCGGGGCGTGATCCGACCGTGATCCGGCTCCGCCCAGCGCAAAATCCCTCGACCCGGACGAGAGGACGTGGGATTCTGGGACGACCGCTTCACCCGACCCAGAGGAGTGCCCCGATCGTGCCCATCGCCTTCCATCCCGAACCCGATTCCGACCGCGACGTCGACGGGACCAGCACGGGAAGGACCGGGGCCGTCGAGCACTCTCCCGCAGCGGAGGACCCCGCGCCCGTCGGTCCCCGTCGCGACCCGCTCACCGAGCGGATCCTCTCCCGCGGCGACGCCTCCGTCCAGGGCACCACCTTCTCCTCGGAGGCCGACGGCGAGCAGTACGACCTCGCCGACCGCCAGGCGCTGCGCCGCGTCGCCGGGCTCTCCACCGAGCTCGAGGACGTCTCCGAGGTCGAGTACCGCCAGCTGCGTCTGGAGCGCGTGGTCCTCGCGGGTCTGTACACCTCCGGCAACTCCGACGAGGCCGAGACGAGCCTGCGCGAGCTCGCCGCGCTCGCCGAGACCGCCGGCTCCGAGGTGCTCGACGGGATCCTCCAGCGCCGTGCCCACCCCGACCCCGCGACCTTCCTCGGCAAGGGCAAGGCCGCCGAGCTCGCCGACATCGTCGCCGAGTCCGGGGCGGACACCGTGATCGCCGACGGCGAGCTCGCTCCCGGCCAGCGCCGCGCCCTCGAGGACATCGTCAAGGTCAAGGTCATCGACCGCACCGCCCTGATCCTGGACATCTTCGCCCAGCACGCGAAGTCCCGGGAGGGCAAGGCCCAGGTCGAGCTCGCCCAGCTCGAGTACCTCCTGCCGCGTCTGCGCGGCTGGGGCGAGTCCATGTCCCGTCAGGCCGGCGGCCAGGTGGGCGGCGCCGGCGCCGGCATGGGCTCTCGCGGCCCGGGCGAGACGAAGATCGAGCTGGACCGCCGTCGCATCCGAGACCGGATGGCGAAGCTGCGCCGCGAGATCCGGCTCATGGCCCCCGGACGCGAGGCGCAGCGCGCCGACCGCCGCCGCCACCAGGTGCCGGCCGTCGCGATCGCCGGCTACACCAACGCTGGCAAGTCCTCCCTGCTGAACCGGCTCACCGGCGCCGGGGCGCTGGTCGAGAACGCGCTGTTCGCGACCCTGGACCCGACCGTCCGCCGCGCCACCACCCCGGACGGGCGCGAGTTCACCTTCGCCGACACCGTCGGCTTCGTGCGCCACCTGCCCACGCAGCTGGTCGAGGCGTTCCGCTCGACGCTCGAGGAGGTGGGCGACTCGGACCTGCTCCTGCACGTCGTGGACGCCTCCCATCCCGACCCCGAGGGGCAGGTCACCGCGGTCCGCACCGTGCTCGGCGAGATCGAGGGCTTCGACGTCCCCGAGATCGTCGTGCTGAACAAGGCCGATCTCGCCGCGCCCGAGACCATCGCGCGCCTGCGCAGCCAGGTCGAGGTCAGCGCCGTGGTCTCCGCCCGCACGGGGGAGGGGATCGAGGAGCTGCGCGAGCTGATCGCCGAGCGTCTGCCCCGCCCTGCGGTCGAGGTCGACCTGGTCGTGCCGTACTCCCGCGGCGACCTCGTCTTCCGAGCCCACACCACCGGGGAGGTCCTTGCCGAGGAGCACCTCATGGAGGGCACCCGCGTGCACGCCCTCGTGGACGAGACCCTCGCCGCGGAGATGCGCACCTCGTCCTGAGGCCGCGGTGGGACGGATGTCCCCGGAGCCCCGACGATCCGGTGCCGCGGGTGCCGCGGGGATACCGAGGCCCCGGGCATCGGGAGATCGGGCACACCGGGGTGCGCCTCGGCGGGTCCCGGTGCCCGCGCGGATACGCTGATCCGATGACCACCGCACCCGAGCATCCCGTCGCCCCGGCGGCGGCCGACGTCCCGCTGTCGGACCTGATGGATGCCGCGGTCTCCGCCGTCGGGGGCTCGCCCCGCCCCGGCCAGCAGACGATGGCGGAGGCGGTCGACCTGGCGATGTCCGGCGGCCGGCACCTCCTGGTCCAGGCGGGCACCGGCACCGGCAAGTCGCTGGGATATCTGGTGCCCGCGATGCGGCACGCGCTCGTCACCGGGCGCCCCGTGGTCATCTCCACGGCGACGATCGCGCTGCAGACCCAGATCGTGCGCAAGGACCTGCCGCGGCTCGCCGAGGCGCTCGCCCCGCATCTGCCGCGCACCCCGACCTTCGCGCTGCTCAAGGGGCGCGCGAACTACCTGTGCAAGCACAAGATCGCCGGCGGCTATCCGGTCGACATCGAGCCCGGCGCTCTGTTCTCCGAGGCGTCCTCGGACCCCTCCCGCACCGGCGGCGAGAAGCTCGGGACCCAGGTCAAGCGTCTGCGGGAGTGGGCGGAGGAGACCGATACCGGGGATCGGGACTCGCTCGAGGACGCCGTCTCGGACCGTGCCTGGCGTCAGGTGTCCGTCACCGGGAACCAGTGCATCGGCACCTCCTGCCCGATGATCCAGGACTGCTTCGCCGAGCGCAGCCGCGAGGTCGCGCGCGAGGTGGACGTGGTCGTGACGAACCATGCGCTGCTCGCGATCGACTCCTTCGACCGCCACGGCATCATCCCCGAGCACGACGTCGTCGTCTTCGACGAGGCCCATGACCTCACCGCCCGGGTCACCAGCGCCGTCACCGAGGTCCTCAACCCCGGCATGCTGCGCGGCGCGGTGCGGGACCTGCGCGGTCTCGGCGTCGCGGCGACCGCGCTGGACGATGCGGGGGAGGAGCTTCGCGCCGCGCTCGAGCTCGCCCCCGACGGGCGCGTGCTCGGCGACCTGCCCGATCAGCTCGCCGATGCCGTCGGCCACGTCCGCGTCGAGGCGCGCACCGCCCACTCGGACGCGAGGGACGCCGGCGACGACTCCTCCGCCGGGGCGCGGAAGACGGTGCGGGCGAACCTGCAGGAGATCATCGACGTGTGCGAGCGCCTGAGCGACCCGGGCGAGGACGACGTCGTCTCCGTCTCCCGCGGGCAGGCGACCGGCCGCGCCTCGCTGCAGGTCGCGCCGCTGAGCGTGGCCGCGGCGATGCGCGGTGCGATCCTCGAGGACCGCACCGCGGTGCTGACCTCCGCGACGCTCGCTCTCGGCGGTCGCTTCGAGCCGGCCGCCGGGGAGGTGGGCCTCGCCCGCCGGGGACGGGTCGCCGAGGACGAGATCCCCGCCGCCGAGGACTCCGGGGCCTGGGCGGGGATCGACGTGGGCAGCCCCTTCGACTACCGGCGCCAGGGCATCCTCTACACCGCCCGCCACCTCCCGCAGCCGGGCCGCGACGGCCCCTCGCCCGCGATGCTGGATCACCTCACCGAGCTGGTGGAGGCCTCGCGCGGGGGAGCGCTGTGCCTGTTCTCCTCGCGCCGTGGCGCGGAGCTCGCCGCCGAGCACGTCCGCGCACGGCTGGACCTGACCGTCGCGGTGCAGGGCGAGGACTCCATGGCGAACCTCGTGCGCACCTTCCGCGAGGACGAGGACGCGAGCCTGTTCGGCACGCTCACGCTGTGGCAGGGCGTGGACGTCTCCGGCCGCTCGCTGCGTCTGGTCACCATCGACCGGATCCCGTTCCCCCGACCGGACGACCCGCTGATGTCGGCCCGCCAGGAGCGGATCGCCCAGCACGGCGGCAACGGCTTCATGGCCGTCGCCGGCCAGCACGCCGCGCTGCTGCTGGCCCAGGGGGCGGGGCGGCTGATCCGGCGAGAGACGGATCGCGGGATGGTCGCCGTGCTCGATCCGCGTCTGTCGACCGCACGGTACGGCTCGTTCCTGCGCGAATCGATGCCGCCGCTGTGGCCGACGGTCGACCCCGAGGTCGCCCTCGGCGCGCTCCGGAGGCTCGCAGCGGGCTCCTGAAACGCGCCGCGGGCTCCAGCGGAGCGCGAGCCCGGGAGCTCAGACGGAGCGCAGCACCGCGACGACCTTGCCGAGGATCTCGGCATGGTCGCCGAGGATCGGGGCGAAGGCCGGGTTGTGTGGCATCAGCCACACGTGGTCGTCGCGCTGCACGAAGGTCTTCACCGTCGCCTCGCCGTCGATCATCGCCGCGACGATATCGCCCTTCTCCGCGGTGCTCTGCGAGCGGACCACCACCCAGTCCCCGTCGCAGATCGCGGCGTCGATCATCGAGTCGCCGACCACCTGCAGCAGGAAGAGGTCCCCGCCGCCGACCAGGCGCTCGGGAAGGGTGAAGACGTCCTCGACCTGCTCCTCGGCGGTGATCGGGATGCCGGCGGCGATCCGGCCCACCAGCGGGACGTTCACCGAGCTGCCGCCGGGCTCGATCTCCACGGGCGGGGCGGGGACGTCGTCGGCCTCAGGCATCACGACCTCCATCGCGCGCGGACGCTTGGGGTCACGGCGCAGGAAGCCCTTGCGCTCGAGGGTCTGCAGCTGGTGGGCGACGGAGGACGAGGAGGTCAGGCCCACGGCATCGCCGATCTCGCGCATCGACGGCGGGTAGCCGCGCGCGGCGACGGCCTCGCTGATCGTCTCGAGCACGAGGCGTTGGCGACGCGTCAGGCCGGCCGTGCGCTCGTCGGCCGGCGCATCGCCGCGGGCCCTGGTCGGCTTGGGGGTGCTCGGCGTCATCGTGCGGCCTCCTGGCGTCGTCTGTCGGACCCATCGGGTTCCGTTGTCCTCGTGGCCCAGCGTAGGGCGGCACGCGAGGGATGCCAAACATGTGTTCGATGTTCCTCTTGCGTGTCGCGAGCGGCGCGGGCTACAGTCGCACAGAGATTCGATCGAACAGGAGTTCGGAGATGAGTACCCACACCGCCACGGTTCTTCCCTTCCCGCGGCAGGACGAGCAGGCCTGCGAGTCCGTCGCTCGACCGCGTGTTCGACTCGAGCCGACCCGCCGCGGCCGGCGCCTCCTCACGGGTGTCGCCTTCCTGCTCGGCCTCGCGGTCGCCGCGATCGCCCTCCTCGCGCTCGACCTCCCCGCCGCCCTCGCGGGCACCGAGCCCGCCCAGCCCGCCGTGATCACGGTCGAGGCGGGCGACACCCTCTGGGACTACGCTGCCGAGCATGCCCCCGAGGGCGTTGGCGAGGCCGAGTTCGTCAACGAGGTCCGCAGCCTCAACCACCTGCCCACCGGCCGGATCACGGCCGGTCAGCAGCTCGAGCTGCCCGTGCTGGAGGGTGCCTCGCGCTGAGCGGGGGTCGTGCCGGTACCCTGAGCGGATGCACTGTCCGTTCTGCCGCCACCCCGATTCGCGCGTCGTCGACTCGCGCACGTCCGACGACGGCGCGACGATCCGGCGCCGCCGTCAGTGCCCCAGCTGCTCGCGCCGCTTCTCCACCTCGGAGACCGCTTCGCTGTCGGTCCTCAAGCGGTCCGGAGTGAGCGAGCCCTTCAGCCGGGCGAAGGTCATCTCCGGCGTCCGCAAGGCGTGCCAGGGCCGTCCGGTCAGCGACGACCAGCTGGCCCTGCTCGCCCAGCGGGTCGAGGAGAGCATCCGGCTCAGCGGGCAGGCGGAGATCGACGCCCATCAGGTGGGCCTGTCGATCCTGCAGCCGCTCCAGGAGCTGGACCTCGTGGCCTACCTGCGCTTCGCGAGCGTCTACCAGGACTTCGACTCCCTCGACGACTTCGAGGCCGCGATCGCGCGGCTGCGCGCCGAGGGCTCCCAGGTGCAGGGAGCAACCACCGGGGGCGGCGCGACGGGCTGAGCGCCGTCCGCCGTCTGCGCGGATCCGGAGACATTCCTGGACATGGTGCAGGAGGGGGTCGGACTGTGCTTAAGATATTCCTCGTGCACCGACCAGGTGCACACCAGATCGGCGGTCGTGGAGGGGAAGCCACGGCCGCCGATCGCCGTCCCGGGACCCTGAGGACCCGGGGGCGTCGGCGGAGGGCTCAGCCCGCCATGCCGGCCGGGAGCTCCCGGGCGTGGACCACCCCGAGGTGCTGCGTGGAGCGCGACATCGCGACGTAGAGGTCGCCCGCGCCGTGCGCGTCGATCAGCTCCGCCGGCTCCACGATCACCACGATGTCGAACTCCAGGCCCTTCGCGTCCTGTGCCGTCATCACGGCGACCTCGTCGTCGACGCCCGCCGAGCCGACGCCTACCGACGGCACGGACTCGAGGGAGTCGATCGCGGCGGCGAGATCGTGGAGGCGCTCGGCCGCGGCGATGACGGCGATCCGTCCCGGGAGGCGATCGTGCACGCGGCGCACCGCCTCGGCGCTGCGCGCGGTGAGCTCGGCGGGGGAGGCCTGCTCGAGCAGCGGGTCCTCCTCGCCGTCCCGGACCGAGCTGACCTCGGTGACCGGCAGCGAGCGGGCCTGTGCCATCGCGACCGCGCGGTCCATGATCCGGCGCGGGGTGCGGTAGTTGACGGTCAGGTGCTCCACCTGGAGCCGGTCCTGGATGTAGGGGGACAGTGCCGCGGTCCAGGAATCGGTGCCGCCGGCGGAGGAGGTCTGCGCGACGTCGCCCACCACGGTGAAGGACTTGGTGGGGACGCGGCGCATGAGCGCCCGCCAGCTCATCGGGGAGTGCTCCTGCGCCTCGTCGACCACGACATGGCCGTAGGTCCAGGAGCGCTCGGAGGAGGCGCGCTCGGCAAGGGTGCGGCCGTCGCGGATCTGCCCGACCTGATCGGCGAGGTCCTCCGCCCGGACGATGCCGGAGGTGTCGATGTTCTCGATGACCTTGCGGGCGTACTCCACGTCCGCCCGGCGTCGCTCGGCGTCGTCCCTGGCCTTCGCCTCGGCCGGGGCGGCGTCCTCGCCGAGGAGCTCTGCCACCTCGTCCAGCAGCGGCACGTCCTCGACCGTCCAGGGCGAGTCCTTGGGGCGCACCAGCAGGTCGACCCGACTGGCGAGGGAGCGCGGCGCCGCTGCCCGCAGACGGTCGGGACGCGCGAACAGGATCCGCAGGAAGCCCTGCGGGGTGTAGGGGAGCCAGGCCAGGTTCAGCTGCCGCTTCACCTCGGGGTCGTGGCGGAGGTCGGAGAGCAGGTCCGGTCGGTCCTCCGGCACGATCGTGGAGCCCTGCGCGACGAGCGCGCGCTCGTACGCCTCGACCAGGCGGTCCATCGCCGCGCGGACGAACACGGCGCGGGCCGCGTTGTGGGGCTTGTGCGTGGCGCGGGCCTCGCGCCGGGCGGCGCGGAGCATGTCCCGGGTGAGCACGAGCGGCGTGCCGTCGATCCGCAGCCTCACGTCCTTCTCGGGGACCGCCTGTCGCTGCTTGACCGCGCGCAAGAGCAGCTCCGCCATCGCGGCGTCGCCCTTGAGGCGCGCCACGTCGTCGACGTCGTGGGAGAACGTCTCGACCCCGGGGAACATCTCTCCCGGCGTCATCATCACGACGCCGGACTCGCCGAGGCTGGGCAGGACGCGTTCGATGTAGCGCAGGAACCCGGGGGTTGGCGCCATGATCAGCACGCCCGTGTGCTCGAGCCGTCGGCGGTGGGTGTACAGGAGGTAGGCGGCGCGGTGCAGGGCCACGGCGGTCTTGCCGGTGCCCGGTCCGCCCTGGACCACGAGCACGCCGCGGTTCTCGGAGCGGATGATCCGGTCCTGCTCGGCCTGGATGGTCGCGACGATGTCGCCCATCCGGCCGGTGCGCGTGCCGGAGACGGCGGCGAGCAGCGCCCCCTCGCCCTGGAGGACCACGTCGTGCTCCCCGTCCTCGAGCACGCTCTGGTCCAGCACGTCGTCCTCGAGGCCGACGACGGTGCGGCCGCGGCTGATCAGGTGCCGACGCAGGCGCACATCGAGGCGCTCGGTGCTGGTCGCGCGGTAGAAGGCGGCGGCGGCCGGGGCGCGCCAGTCCACCAGCAGCTGTTCGCGCTCGGGGGTGAACAGGCCGATCCGGCCTATGTAGTGGCGTGCGGCGTCGTCCATGTCCAGGCGTCCGAAGACGACGCTGCGGGACACGGAGCGCAGCAGGGCCAGGCGGTCCTCGTAGAGGGCCATGAAGGAGTCGCGCTCGGAGCGGTTCTGGTGGGTCGAAGCCTGCTGCGACCCCTGGATCCGGTCGAGGTTCCGCTCGACGTGGGTGATCAGCTCGTCGACCCGGGCGTAGAGGAGATCGGCGTACTCCTGCTCCCGTGCGATCTCCCGTGCGACCTGCTCCTCGGCCTCGCGGGCGATCTGCTCCTCGGTCCCGTCCACTGGTCTGCCCCCTCCGTTCGCTGCTCCACGTGTCGCGCCCTCCCGGGCGGACCCGGGGTCGGCGAGGCACGGTGGTCCATTATGGTGGACCCGCCTGGATGCGTGTGCCATCAGGTCACCGACATCTCCACGGCAGCGAGGGAGGAGAGCCCGATGCGCGATCCCCGAGATCTGTACCGCTTCGAGTCGACCGAGGTCCTCGAGGCGGTGCCCCGTTCCGGACTCACGCTCGTCCACGCCCTGCCCGGCATGGTCGACGCCGGCAACGCCTGCCGCATCGCCGCCGACTACCTCCGCGACGAGCTGCGCCACCTGCGCCTGGTCTCCTTCGAGACCGACGAGCTGCTGGACTACCGCGGCTCCCGCCCGCAGGCCACCTTCGACGGCACCTCCTTCTCCGAGGTGGCGATCCCGGAGATCACACTCTGGCTGATGTACGACGAGAGCGACCGCCCCTTCCTCTTCCTCGACGGTCCGGAGCCTGACCTGCAGTGGAAGCGGCTCGCCGAGGCGCTCATCGACCTCGTGGAGTACTTCGAGGTCGAGCGGGTGGTGGGCATGCAGGCCGTGCCGATGGCGGTCCCGCACACCCGGCCGATCGGTCTGTTCGCGCACGCCAACGACCCCTCGCTGCTGGGTCGGCCCGGCACGCGCCCCACGCCGGCGCCGGGCACCGATCCCTCCGAGGGCGAGGAGGGCGCCTCCGAGCTCGTGATCCCCGCCGCCTTCAGCTCGCTGCTCGAGAACCGGCTGGGGCGGGCCGGGCACCCGGCGATGGGCTACGCCGCCCAGATCCCGCACTACCTCACTCGCACCGACTTCCCCGCCGGTGCTCTCGCGCTGCTGCGTCGGGTGAGCGAGGCCGCCGAGCTCGACCTCCCGCTCGTTCACCTCGGCGACCTCACCGATGCCGCGACCGTCGCGCTGCAGGGCACCCTCGCCCAGAACGGCGAGGTCCACCAGATCGTCAGCGCCCTCGAGGAGCAGTACGACGCGATGAGCGAGGGGGAGGACCGCTCTCCTCTGGCGACCACGCTGGACCTGCCCACGGCCGAGGAGATCGGGGAGCACTTCGAGCGCTTTCTCGCGGACCACGAGGACGACCCGGGCGACGGGACGCGGGAGGGATGAACCTCGCGGGCCTTCGCGAGGGGGCCGTCGATCACAGTTCGTTATGTCTTCGTGACCAGGTGTTCGCCATCGACGTGTGAAGCGGGCCACGGTCGTGTCAGAATGGGCGCGTTGCGGTGATGCAGTTCCAGCAGGACAGTCCGTCGACGGTGCCTCCGGCACAGCAGTACGGCACGCACCATTGCGCCACCCGCTCCGGCGGGGGACGGCTTCACGCGGCACCGCGATCGCGTCGTGCGATCGATGATGGACGACACAGAAGGTGACAGGTATGGCACAGGGCTCGGTCAAGTGGTTCAACGCCGAAAAGGGCTACGGATTCATCGAGATCGACGGAGGCGGCGCAGACGTCTTCGTGCATCACAGCAAGATCGACATGGACGGCTACCGCGCCCTCGACGAGGGTCAGCGTGTGGAGTTCGAGGTCAGCCAGGGGGACAAGGGCCCGCAGGCCGAGCAGGTCCGCCCGCTCTGACCACGGAACGCCCGTGAACCCACGGACCGGGCAGGAGCATCGCGCTCCTGCCCGGTCCGTCGTCGTCGGGGGATGATCCGCACGTCCGACGGCGCGGTCGACGGCACGGCGCCGCGCAGTCCCCCGTGGCGTGCGGCCCTCGCGGTGCGGCCCTCGCGCCGCAGCCGTGCCGGGACCCGCGCCGACGGGTCAGTCGCCGCCCAGCACCGTCCCGGCCCGGGCCAGGGCGAGCACCCGGTCCCGCCGGGCGAGCCGCACCGAGACCGCGTCCGAGCGCAGGGCCCGGTCGATGCCGTCGGGCAGCGGTCGCTGCGAGGCCAGGAGCACGCAGTTCCCGCGGCGCTTGCCGGTCAGATGTGCCGGCTCGGCGATGACGCCGACGTGCGAGAAGACCGCCGAGAGCGTCGCGACCTCGTCGGCCAGCAGCCGCGTCCCGGGCGGTGCGGCGCAGTTGACGAGATAGATGCCCCCGGGGCGCAGCACCCGCGCCGCATCACGGACCGCCGCGAGCCCGGTCAGCTCGGGCGGAGTGACGGAGCCGGCGAAGACGTCCCTGACCAGCACGTCGAAGCGGTCCTCCCGCCAGTCCTCTAGGGCAGTGCGCGCATCGTCGACCCGCAGCCGCAGCCGGGGCGAGCGCGGCAGGTCGAACCACTCCCGCACCCGCTCGGCCAGCAGAGCGTCGAGCTCCACCACGATCTGCCGTGCACGGGGGTGGCGGGACGCGACGGCGCGGGGGAGGGAGCAGCCGCCGCCTCCGAGATGGGCGAGCTGTGCGGCGCGCTCCTCGCCGGACTCCTCGAGATGGAGGTCGATCACCTGCAGCATCCAGCGCATGTACTCGAACACCAGGTGCTCCGGATCGGGATGCAGGTGCGAGGAGGGGACGCCGTTGACGTCCAGCAGCACCGAGCCGTCGGTCTCGACCGTGAGCCGCGCGGTGCCGGTGGAGATGGGGATCGCCGTGTCCAGCGGGCCGAGGCGGTCGAAGGGGGCGCGCGGGGCGCGATCACGGCGGGGCATCGCACCACTCTAGGAGACTCCGCCGCGGAGGATCGTGCGGCCCACCTCTCCTCCACAGCCCCCGCCCGTCCCCATCCAGGCCGTCGCGGGCGTCGTCCGTCACACCCTCCGCCTAGCGTGCTGGGCACGAGGTCGGGACGATACCGGCCGGCGCCGGACCCCGCGCGACGGGCGGCACCGACAACAGCACCGAGCAGGAGGAGGAGCGCGATGGGCACCACCACGGCACGCAGCGGAGGGCGGCACCCCGAGACGGTCCTGCGCTCGGACGCCCGCTCCCTGAGGCTGCTCCTCGCCCGTCTCGACCAGGACCAGGCCGATCTCGAGCGCGCGCGGCAGCTGCTCCAGCAGGGACGGGAGCTCGCCCCCGTCGCCCCTCGCGAAGCCTTCGAGCTCGTGCACCGCGCCGCGCTCCGCGGCGCCGGGGTGCTCGTCGCCCGCGCGAACCGCGAGCGCCGGCGGGCGCTGCCGCTGAACGTGTGGATCGCGCTGGAGCGGCTGGGAGGGGAGGAGGCCCGGCGTGCGGAGACGCTCGGCCCCCTGGTCGCCGAGCGCACCCGGCTGGACCGGGACGCCTCGGCGCTGCCGGAGCCCGAGCTGCTCGCCCAGCACCTGGAGGGGACCGCGGCCCATCTCGACCGCGTCGCCGAGAAGCTCCTCGAGGGCCTGCCCGCCCCGCTCGCGGAGCTGTCCGAGGGCTGAGCGTCCCCGCGCCCGCCCCGGTACAGTCCTCGGCGAGGGAGGTGGCGATGGGAACGGGTGCGCGCACCGTCCGCGCGGCGGACGGACCGGAGGAGATCCCCGGGATCCTCCACCTGGACATGGACGCCTTCTTCGCCTCCATCGAGGTGCGCGACGATCCGTCGCTGCGCGGCCTGCCCGTCGTCGTCGGAGGCGCCGGCGCTCGGGGAGTCGTCGCCGCGGCGAGCTATCCCGCCCGCGCCCGCGGCATCCGCTCGGCGATGCCCATGGCGAGCGCCCGCCGCCTCGCCCCCGACCTCGTGATCGTCCCTCCCCGGATCGCGCACTACCGCGAGGTCTCCTCCCAGGTCATGGGGATCCTCGGGGACGTGGTGGCGAACATCGAGCAGATCAGCGTCGACGAGGCCTTCCTCGACGTGCGCGGTGCGCGCCGGCTCTTCGGCGAGCCCGTCGAGATCGCCGACCTGCTGCGGCGACGCATCCGTGAGGAGCTCGCGCTGCCCAGCTCGGTGGGCGGCTCGGTCTCCCGGGCCGTCGCGAAGATCGCCTCCGCCCGGGCGAAGCCCGACGGGATGCTGATCGTCCCCGCCGACCGGACGGCCGAGTTCCTCGCCCCCCTGCCCGTCGGCGCGATCTCCGGCGTCGGCCCCAAGGCCCAGGCGGCCCTCGAACGGCTCGGCGTGCGCACCATCGGACAGCTGCGGGAGGTCCCCACCAGCACCCTCGCCCGTGCGCTCGGCCCGCGCACCCCCGAGATCCTCGCGCTCGCCGACGGCAGCGACCGCACCGGGCTCGGCCACCGCACGAAGGACCGGTCGCTCGGCACGGAGCGGACCTGGGACGAGGACCTCACCGACCCCGCTGAGGTGCGGCGGCGCATCACGATGATGGCCGACGAGGTCTCCCGGCAGCTGCGCCGCTCGGGCTTCGTCTCCCGCACCGTCGTGCTCAAGCTCCGCGCCCCCGACGGCACGACGCTCTCCCGCTCCTCCACCTTCGACCAGCCCACCGCGAGCGGCGAACGACTGAGGGAGCACGTGGTCGCGCTCTGGGAGAGGGAGCGCCCGACGATGCGCAGGGTGCGGCTCGCCGGGGTCCGCGCGACCCAGCTCGAGCCCGCCGCCGGGGTGTCCCTGCAGTCGGAGCTCAGCGCGAGGCCGGCGGGCTGGACCGATCTGGAGGCCGCGATGGACCGTGCCCGCGACCGCTTCGGCAGCGCGAGCCTGAGCAGGGGGTCCACCCTCGGGCCGGGGCGTGCCGAGGCACCGCCGACGGAGTCGCCCGCGCCGGGGGAGTCTTCGGCGGGACGGTGAGCGGAGGCGCCTCGCACAGATGGTTCCCATAACTCAGGAAGACGCTCTAAACTGGATGAACCGCCGACGGGGCTGTTGGCCTCCGGCGGGTGCACCGGGCGCCGCAGGGCGCGAGAGGACGGGGACAAGGAGCGGGACCATGCCGCTGTCTGAACACGAGCAGAAGATGCTCGACGAGATGGAGCGTCAGCTCTTCGCCGACGATCCGCGCCTCGCACGTGCCTTCGCGCCCAAGGCGCCGCCGCGACGCAACGGTCGCCGCATCCTGATCGGCCTCGGAGCCGTCGTGCTGGGCCTCGCCCTGCTCGTCCTGGCCGTGGCCCTTCCCGCGATCTGGCTCGGCGTGATCGCCTTCATCGGCATGGTGGCCGGTGCGGTCTACGCCATCACCGGCCCCAGCGGCACCTCCTCCGGCACCGGCAGCTCGGGAGGCGGTCCCGGCGGCGGTCAGGGGCCGACGGCTCCCGGCACCGGCGACGGCGGCAGCTTCATGCGCAAGATGGAGGAGCGCTGGGAGAAGCGCGCGGGGGATGACCCGCGCCTCTGACGGTCCGGCCCCGGGCCGCGGTCGCCCCGCCCCTCCGCACCGTCCTGCGGCACCCCACGGTCCGCCCCTGATCCCCCGAAGCCCCGGCTCCTCGAGCCGGGGCTTCGTCGTTCCCGGGATCGGCGCCGCCGCCGCTCCGTCGACCGCGCGGACGGTCCCCACCTCGCTCCACAGCCCTGTCGCGAGGTGCCCCGGCTGACCGCCCGGTCGGCCCCCACCTCGCTCCACCGCGCTGTCGCGGTGAGACCCGGCCCGGCCGCCCGGTCGATCCCCACCCTGCTCCCCGGCGCTCCCGCGGCCCCGTCCCCACCCCGCTCCCGGCGACTCCCCACATCGCTCCACTGGCGTCCTCCATCTCCCTCCACCCGGGGTCCCGGGGCGCCCGCCCCGAAGGCTTCGACTCGCTGACCTGCGCAGATGTCGTGGAGCGGCGGGGGAGGGGCGCGCTGTCGGCCGGGATCCTGCACCCCGCAGCGCCCTCGCACCACGCCCGGACGCGAGATTCCCCCCACCTCGCTCCACCCTCCTGACCTGCAGTGACCCAGCACTCGTGCCCCGATTCCTCCGTTCCTGTGGCAACGAGTGGGGGTTAGTGGGGTAAAGTGGAGCGTGTTGGGAGGAGATGGAGATCTGATCGCGAGTCACGGCGACTGAAGGAGGCTGCGGATGTTCCTCGGCACCTTCACGCCCAAGCTCGACGAGAAGAGCCGACTGATCTTCCCGGCCAAGTTCCGCGACGAGCTCGCCTCGGGACTGGTCATGACTCGTGGACAGGAGCACTGCATCGCCGTGTACCCGCTCATGGAGTTCCGCCAGAAGCTCGAGGAGGCCCGTCGGGCGCCCACGACCGACCGACGCACCCGCGACTACCTGCGAGTGCTGATGTCCGGTGCGGAGGACGTCATCCCGGACAAGCAGGGCCGCATCACCATCCCGAGCCATCTGCGCACCTACGCGGGGCTGGATCGGGAGTGCGCCGTGATCGGCGCGCTCGACCGGCTCGAGATCTGGTCGCTCCCGGCCTGGGAGACCTACCTCGAGCAGAAGGAGGAGGGCTTCGCCGAGACCTCCGAGGAGGTGATCCCCGGCCTGTTCTGAGCCCGGCCACGAGGACATCCGTCCTGTGAGACCTCTCGTCGTTCCCGCCCCGACGCAACTTCCCCGGTGGCGGGTCGGGAACGACGGGGAATCTGACAGGACGGCAGCGCCCAGGGGGCGCCGGCCGGCATCCGGACCGAGACCGCAGCACATCGCACGAGAGCACGACCCGAGGGGAGGGGCGAGATGGACGACACCACGCACGGCGACCTGCCGGCCGAGCAGAGGCACCTTCCGGTCCTGCTCGAGACCTCGGTCCAGCTGCTCGCCCCGGCGCTGCAGGAGCCCGGGTCGGTCCACATCGACGCGACCCTCGGCATGGGCGGCCACGCCGCCGCCGTGCTGCACGCCGCACCGAAGGCCCGGCTGGTCGGCATCGACCGCGACCCGCAGGCGCTCGCGCTGGCCCGGGAGCGTCTGGACCGCGAAGGCGTCGGCGACCGCGCCACCCTCGTCCACGCCACCTACGACGAGATCCCCGACGTGCTCGCCGAGCTCGACCTGCCCGGTGCCCACGGCGTGATGATGGACCTGGGGCTCTCCAGCTTCCAGATCGACACCGCGGAGCGAGGCTTCTCCTACTCCGTCGACGCGCCGCTGGACATGCGCATGGACGCCACCTCCGACGGCCCCACCGCCGCGGACCTGCTGCGCGAGCTGCCCGAGGCCGAGATCGCCCGCATCCTCCACGACCTCGGCGACGAGCGCTTCGCCCGCCGGATCGCCCGCCGCATCGTCGAGCAGCGCGAGACCGCGCCGCTGGCCCGCTCCGGCGAGCTCGTCGAGCTGCTGGAGAAGGCGATCCCCGCTGCCTCGAAGGCCAGCGGAGGCCACCCCGCCAAGCGCACCTTCCAGGCCCTGCGCATCGCCGTCAACGAGGAGCTCGAGATCCTCGCCTCCGCGATCGAGGCGGCGCTGGACTGCCTCCACGTCGGCGGCCGCATCGTGGTGGAGTCCTACCACTCCGGCGAGGACCGTCTCGTCAAGACGGCCTTCACCCGCCGCACCCGTTCCTCGGCCCCGCCCGGACTCCCGGTCGAGCTCGAGGAGCACAAGCCCAGCTTCACCCCGCTCGTCCGCGGCGCGCTCCAGGCCGACGAGGACGAACGGAGTGGCAATACCCGTGCCGCGTCCGTCCGACTGCGAGCATTGACCCGTACCCGTTCCGCCGAGAGAGCACACTGAGATGGCCAGCACGTCCGCCGTTCATGCGCCCGCGATCCGCCCTGCTCGCGGAACGCGCACCGCCCAGACCGCCCGGCCCCGCCTCACCGTCGTCTCCACGCCGAAGGCCGGCGGCAGCTCGATGCCGTTCGCGTTGCTGTGCACGCTCATCGTCACCGCGACCCTCGCCGCGCTGCTGTTCATGAACATCCAGATGTCCGATGCGAGCTACGAGATCACCCGGCTCCAGGGCCAGTCGCAGCGGCTGACCGAGGAGAGCCAGGGCCTCCAGGAGACCAACGAGCGCCTCGGCACCCCGCAGGAGCTCGAGCGCCAGGCGCGCGAGATCGGGATGGTCCCGGTGTCGGATCCGGCATACATCGACCTCGACACGGGCCAGATCATCGGCGAGACGGCCCCGGCGGAGCAGACTGTGGGGACGCCGGAGCTGGCGGACGTGCCCGCCGAGGTGGCGGTCCCGCCGGCGCAGATCTACGACGAGCCCACCGAGTACCACGGCATGGGCAACGAAGGGGCCTGACACATGTCGCCATCGCGCAGGAACGGCCGGTCCAGCACCTCCCGCTCCGCGGGAGGTGCTGGTCGTCCACGCCCCGGAGGCGGCGCGATCCGGCTCCCGCGGGCGCGCGTGGGTGACCCCTCCACCCGTCACCGCCTCCTGATCAGCCTGGTCCTGGTCGCCGTGCTCGCCCTCTCCGGCCGCCTGGTCTGGGTGCAGGGACTGGACGCGAGCGCCCGGGCCGAGGAGGCGATCGCCCAGCGCACCGTCACCCGGTCGATCCCCGCGCTGCGCGGCGACATCACCGACCGCGACGGCACAGTGCTGGCCAGCTCCGTGCAGCGCTACGACCTCTGGGTCAACCAGACCCAGGTCGACGACTACCTCGCGAACTCGAAGACCGCCGAGGTCACCGGCGTGGAGGCCGCCGCGCGGGAGCTCGCGCCGGTGCTCGGCTGGAGCGTGAGCGAGACCGAGGAGGCGCTGACCGGCGAGGCCGGCTTCGCGTACCTCCGCAAGAACGTGGAGCCCGCCGTGCGGGACGCCGCGATCGCCCTGGGCATCCCCGGCATCGGCGCGGACCCGGTCGCGGATAGGATCTACCCCGCCGGCTCCGTGGCGGGCAACGTGCTCGGCTTCGTCGGCGCCGACGGCACGGCCCTGGCCGGCACCGAGCTCTCCTTCGACGACGAGCTCGCCGGCACCGACGGCAAGACCACCTACGAGCGCGGCGCCCAGGGGCAGATCATCCCCACCGGCAAGCAGGAGACGACCCCCGCCGTCGACGGCAGCGACGTGGTGCTCACCATCGATCGCGACCTGCAGTGGAAGGCGCAGCAGGTCATCGCCAGCTCCGTCGAGCAGTGGGGCGCCACCGGGGGCAGCGCCGTGGCCTACAACGCCCGCACCGGCGAGGTGCTGGCCCTGGCGGAGTCCCCGACCTACGACCCGAACTCGCCGGGCGACGCCGATGCGGAGGACCTCGGCAACCGCGCGATCTCGAGCGTCTTCGAACCGGGCTCCACCGGCAAGCTCTTCACCATCGCGGCCGCGATCGAGGAGGGCACCGTCACGCCCGAGTCCCAGTACGACGTCCCCTACGAGAAGTACTTCGAGGGCGAGCGCATCAAGGACTCGCACAGCCATCCCGACCAGCGCCTCACCCTCGCCGGTGTGCTGAAGAACAGCTCCAACGTCGGCACCGTGCAGATCTCGGAGACGCTCACCCCCGAGGTGCGCCACGACTACCTCCTCGCCTTCGGGCTGGGGGAGAAGACCGGCGTGGAGCTGCCCGGCGAGTCCGCCGGCATCGTCCACCCCGCCTCGGACTGGACCGGCCGCACCCGCTACACCACCTCCTTCGGCCAGGGCTACAGCGTCAACGCCCTCCAGATGGTCTCCGCCGTGGGCACCTTCGCGAACGACGGCGTGCGCGTCCAGCCCTCGCTGATCTCCGGCGTCAAGGAGGCCGACGGCTCGGTGCGCCCCCTCGGCGAGCCCGAGAGCACCCGTGTCGTCTCGAGCGAGACCGCGGCCACGATGCAGGCGCTGATGGACAACGCCGTGGACGACGAGACCTCGAGCGCCGCGGTGAGCGGCTACGCGGTCGCCGGCAAGACCGGCACCGCCCAGGTCCCCGACGGCACCTACACCGCCTCGTTCATCGGCTTCGCCCCGGCGGACGACCCCGAGATCGTGGTCGGTGTGTTCCTCTTCGGACTGAACACGTTCATCTCCGGCTCGACGGCGGCCGCGCCGGCGTTCTCCGAGCTGACCACCTTCGCCCTCCAGAACCAGGGCATCGCCCCGACGGGCGTGCCCGCCCGTCAGCTCGAGAACGAGTGGTGAGGACACCGATGAGCGAGACCCCTGTGCCCCAGCACGAGCCTGCCCGCCCGCGCCGCCCCCGCGGCGCGAGCGTCGGCGAGCTCGCCTCCGCCCTGGGCGCCGCGCCGCACGACCCCGGTGATGACGCCCTGCGCCTGACCGGAGTCACCCTCGACTCCCGCTCCGTGGAGCCCGGAGATCTGTGGAGCGCGCTGCCCGGCCAGGTCACCCACGGCGCCCGGTTCGCCGCCCAGGCGGTCGAGCGGGGCGCCGCCCTCGCCCTGACCGACGAGGACGGCAGCGCGCTCTGCGCCGAGGCGGGCCTGCCCGCCCTCGTCGTCCCCGACCCCCGTGCGGCCACCGCGACCGCCGCCGCCCTGGTCCAGGGCCGGCCCGCGGAGCGTCTCGCGACCGTCGGCGTGACCGGCACCAACGGCAAGACCTCGATCACCACCGCGATCACCCGCACGCTGCTCGCCCTCGGCGTTCCTGCTGGGGTGATCGGCACGAGCGGCACCAGCTACCGCGACGCCCGCGGCGCGGACCACACGGTGGCGACCGTGCGCACCACCCCCGAGGCGCCCGAGCTGCACGGGATCCTCGCCCGCATGGCCGAGGACGAGGTCGCCGTCGCCTCGATGGAGGTCTCCAGCCACGCGCTCGTCCTCCACCGCGCCGACGAGGTGGTCTTCGACGTCGCCTGCTTCACCAACCTCACCCAGGACCACCTCGACTTCCACGGCACGATGGAGGAGTACTACAGGGCCAAGCGCCTGCTGTTCACCCCCGAGCACGCCCGGCGCGGGATCGTCTGCGTGGACGACGAGTGGGGCCGTCGCCTCGCCCGCGAGGCGACGATCCCCGTCACCACCTACGCGACCCTGCCGGGCGTCGAGGCGGACCATCGCGCCGTCGCCGCGCGCTCCGAGGGCTACGGCAGCACCGTCACCGTGCACGGCCCCGACGGGGAGCGCACCCTGCACGCCGCGCTGCCCGGCCGTCACTACGTCGCCAACACCCTCGCCGCGGAACTGCTGCTCGCCGCGATCGGGCGCTCCGGCCCGGAGGTCGTGGAGGCCCTCGCGACCGAGGGCACCGTCCCCGGCCGGATGGAGCTCGTCGCCGACGACGGGGTGCGCGGGATCGTGGACTACTCCCACACCGCCGACGCCCTCGAGCAGGCCCTGACCACCCTGCGCGCCGTGCCCGGCACGCGCCGCCTCGTGGTCGTCATGGGCGCCGGCGGGGACCGCGACCGCACCAAGCGGCCCCGGATGGGCGAGGTCGCCGCCCGCCTTGCCGACGTGGTCATCGTCACGGACGACAACCCCCGCACCGAGGACCCCGCGAGCATCCGCGACGAGGTCCTCGCCGGCATCCCCGAGGACACGAACGCGCAGGTCCGCGAGGTGGATGGGCGCGGCGCCGCGATCGAGCTGGCCGCCTCCCTGGCCGACGTGTCCGACACCATCCTGGTGGCGGGCAAGGGAGCCGAGACGGGCCAGCAGATCGGGGGTATCGTCCATCCGTTCGACGACCGCCTCCGGCTGCGCGACGCGCTGCACACGGCACGGTCGACGCCCCGACGGGTCGATGCCGACGACATGGACGAAGGACGCTGAGCATGCTCCAGATCACGACACGGGAGATCGCCGAGATCACCGGCGGGACCCTCGTGGGCGGCGCGACCGGTGACGAGACCGTCACCGGCACCGCACGCATCGACTCCCGCGAGGCGGCCCCCGGCGACCTGTTCGCCGCCTTCCCCGGCGAGCACGTCGACGGCCACGACTACCTCGCGGCCGCCCGCACCGCCGGCGCCGCCGCCGCGCTCGTCACCGAGGACCGCGGGGTGCCCGCCGTCCAGGTCGCCGACGTGCGCGCCGCCCTGTCCGATCTCGCCCGCGCCCAGCTCGAGCGCGCCCGCACCGAGAACCCCGAGCTCGTCGTCCTCGCCGTCACCGGCAGCGCCGGCAAGACCGGCACCAAGGACCTGCTCGGCACGATCCTCGCCCCCGCCGGGGAGACCATCGCCCCCGCCGGCACGTTCAACAACGAGCTCGGCCTGCCGCTGACCGTGCTGCGCCTGACCGCATCCACCCGCTTCCTCGTGCTGGAGATGGGTGCGCGCGGCATCGGCCACATCGCCCAGCTCACCGCCATCGCACGCCCCGACATCTCGCTCGTCCTGAACGTCGGCTCCGCGCATCTCGGCGAGTTCGGCAGCGTCGAGGCGATCGCGACGGCCAAGGGCGAACTGGTCGAGGCGCTCGCCCCCGGAGGCCGCGCGATCCTGAGCGCCGAGGACCGGCTCGTCGCCGGGATGGCCGAGCGCTCCGCCGCCCCGGTCCTCACCTGGGGCTTCCACGAGGGGACGGTGCGCGGCACCGACCTCACCCTGGACGACCGTGCCCGCATCGGCTTCGACCTCGTCGTCCCCGACGGGCTGACCGCCCTCGACGGCACCCCGATCCCCTCCGGCACCTTCCCCGTCCGCCCCGACCTGCTCGGCGATCACCAGGCCGCGAACGTGCTGGCGGCCCTCGCCGGGGCGCTGGCCGCGGGCGTCGACCCCGCGGCGGCGGCCGCCTCGCTCGACGGGGCGACGCTCGCCTCCGGCCACCGCATGGAGGTCCTCGAGGCCGGCGGCGCGCTCGTCATCAACGACGCCTACAACGCCAACCCCGACTCGATGCGACACGCGCTGAAGACCCTCGCGCACCTCGGCCGCACCCGCCGCACCATCGCCGTGCTCGGCGAGATGCTCGAGCTCGGCCCGGACGCGGCGCGGCTCCACGACGAGATCGGCCGCCTCGCGGTGCGGCTGAACATCTCCCAGCTCTACGTCGTCGGCGACGGCGCGGCACCGATCCATCACGGGGCGAGCCTCGAGGGCAGCTTCGGCGGTGAGTCCGAGTACGTCGACACCGTGGACGAGGCGCTCGCTGTGCTAGAACGGACCGTGCGTCCCGGTGACGCGGTGCTGCTGAAGTCCTCCCGCGACGCGGGCCTGCGCTGGCTCGCCCAGCCGCTCGTGGAGGCGCTCGACCGGCACGCCGGGACCGACCAGACGGGAGACGATGCATGATCGCGATCATCATCGCGGGGGCGCTCGCCCTGGCCATGTCCATCTTCGGGACGCCGCTGTTCATCAAGGTGCTCGAGCGCCGCGGCTACGGACAGTTCGTCCGCGACGACGGCCCCACCTCCCACGCGACCAAGCGCGGCACGCCCACCATGGGCGGCGTCGCGCTCATCCTCGCGGTGGTCCTGGCCTACTTCCTCACCCACCTCGTGCTGTGGACCTCGCCGAGCGTCTCCGTGGTGCTGGTGCTCTTCCTGATGGTGGGCCTCGGCGTCGTCGGCTTCCTCGACGACTACCTCAAGATCTCCCAGCAGGACTCCACGGGCCTGCGCCCCCGCTACAAGCTGGTGGGCCAGTTCCTGGTCGCGACCGGCTTCGCCGTGATGGCGCTGCTGTTCCCCGACGAGAACGGCAACGCTCCCGCCTCCACGCACATCTCCTTCGTCCGCGACATCCCCTGGCTCGACCTCGCCTTCCTCGGCTCGGTCGTCGGCTTCCTGCTGTTCGCGATCTGGGCGAACTTCCTGGTCGCCGCCTGGTCCAACGGCGTGAACCTCACCGACGGCCTCGACGGCCTGGCCAGCGGCGCGACCATCCTGTTCACCGCCGCCTACCTGATCATCAGCTTCTGGCAGTGGCGGCAGGTGTGCAGCGTCGACCTCGACGCCGGGGGGCTGGTGCACTGCTACGACACCCGCGACCCGCTGGACATCGCGGTGCTGTGCGCGGCGATCATCGGCGCCTGCGTCGGCTTCCTGTGGTGGAACACCTCGCCCGCGAAGATCTTCATGGGCGACACCGGCTCCCTCGCCCTCGGCGGCGCGATCGCCGGCCTGACCATCGTCACCCGCACCGAGATCCTCGGCGCGATCATCGGCGGCCTCTTCGTGGTCATCTCGCTGTCCGTGATCATCCAGGTGACGAGCTTCAAGCTGACCGGCAAGCGCGTGTTCAGGATGGCGCCCCTGCAGCACCACTTCGAGCTCAAGGGCTGGAACGAGGTCACCATCGTGGTCCGCTTCTGGATCGTCGCCGGGATCCTCGCCGGCGTGGGGCTGGGCCTGTTCTACCTCGACGCCCTGCCGAGGCTCGCCTCATGACCGCCCCGGCGGGCGGCGCCCCCTCCCTCCCCGCCGAGGAGCGCCCCTGGCCGGGGATGGACGTGGCCGGGCTGCGGATCCTCGTCACCGGCTTCGGCGTCTCCGGCTACGCGATCGCCGACCAGACCATGCAGCGCGGCGCCCGTGTGCTCGTCGTCGACGGGGCGGACACCCCCGAGATCCGCGAGCGCGCCCAGATCCTCGAGGTGCTCGGGGTGGAGTTCCGCCTCGGCGCCGAGCACACCCGCGCCCTGCCCGAGGACCGCGAGATCGACCTCGTGGTCACCTCGCCCGGCTGGCGCCCCGACCAGCCCCTGCTCGCCGCCGCGGCCGCCCGCGGCATCCCCGTGTGGGGCGAGGTCGAGCTCGCCCGCCGCATGCAGCCCGCCGACGGCCCCGCCTGGCTCGGCATCACCGGCACCAACGGCAAGACCACGACCGTCACCATGCTCGAGTCGATCCTGCGCGCCGCGGGCCTGCGCGCCGTCGCCTGCGGGAACGTGGGCCTGCCCGTGATCGAGGCGGCCCTGGACCCCGAGGGCTTCGACGTGCTCGCGCTGGAGCTGTCCAGCTTCCAGCTGCACTGGACCGAGCACCTGGACTGCGAGGCCGCGGTGGTGCTGAACGTGAGCGCCGACCACCTCGACTGGCACGGCGGCGCCGAGGAGTACGCCCGCGCCAAGGGACGCATCTTCGAGGGCGTCCGCACCGCCTGCGTCTACAACACCGCCGATGAGACCACCCTGCACCTGGTCGAGGAGGCGGACGTCGTCGAGGGCGCCCGCGCCGTCGGCATCTCGCTGGGCGCCCCGGGACTGTCCGAGCTCGGGATCATCGACGGCATCCTCGTCGACCGCGCCTTCCACCCTGAGCGCCGCAGCTCCGCTGCCGAGCTCGCCACCCTCTCCGACCTCGCCCACCTGGGCCCCCAGGGCGCCGGCCCCCACGTGCTCCTGGACGCCCTCGCCGCGGCCGCGCTCGCCCGCGCGCACGGCGTCCCGGCCCATGCCGTCCGCGACGGCCTGCGCGCTTACCGCATGGGCGCCCACCGCGCCCAGCACCTCGCCACCGTCGACGGCATCGGCTTCGTCGACGACACCAAGGCCACCAACCCCGCCGCCGCCGCGGCCTCCCTCCAGGCGGCCGAGCGCGTGGTCTGGATCGCCGGCGGTGACGTCAAGGGCGCCGATCTCGGCCCGCTCGTCGCCGCCGCCGCGGACCGCCTGGTCGGCGTCGTGCTGCTGGGCCTGGACCCCGCGCCCTTCACCGAGGCGCTCAGCCGACACGCCCCCGAGGTCCCCGTCCGGCGCATCGATCCGGGCGAGACTGACGACGTCGCCGCGCGCACCCGGCTGATGGAGGACGCGGTGCAGGCCGCACGCTCCCTCGCCGCCGCAGGGGACGTGGTGCTGCTGGCCCCGGCCGCCGCCTCCATCGACCAGTTCCGTGACTACGCGGAACGGGGGGATCTGTTCGCCGCGGCCGTGACCCGACTGCCAGGAGAGCACGCATGACGATGGAGGACACCCGGCGCGACGCACGTCGCAGCACCGACTCCCGCCCGTCCGCCCCCGGCACCCGTCCCGCGGACCGCTCCACCTCCGTCGTCCGGCCCGACGAGGACCAGCCCCTGGGGAACATCTCCGGCCGCGTCCGCGAGGGCGTCGGCAGCTGGCTGCGCTCCCCGGCGCTGGACTTCTACGGCCTGATCGTCGTCGGCGCGATGCTGGTCGGCATCGGCCTGGTGATGGTGCTGTCCTCCTCCGCGGTCCTGAACATCTCCCGCGGCAACTCCGGCTACGCCGGCCTGGTCCGCCAGGGGACCTTCGCCGGGATGGGGCTCGTGCTGCTGATCATCGCCGCGGTGCTGCCGCCGGGCTTCTACCGGCGCGCCGCCTGGCCGCTGCTGGGCCTCGGGCTCCTGCTGCAGTGCCTGGTCTTCGTCCCCGGCCTCGGCGTCGCGGTGGACGGCAACCAGAACTGGATCATGATCGGCGGTCAGACGCTGCAGCCCTCGGAGTTCCTCAAGCTCGCCCTCGCCGTGTGGCTCGGGGCGCTGCTGTCGGTCAAACGGCCGCTGCTCCACCGCCCCGCGCATCTGCTGTTCCCGCTGGTTCCCGGTGCCCTCCTGGCACTCGGTCTCGTGATGCTCGGGCACGACCTCGGGACCATGATGATCATGGCCATGCTGGTCGCCGGAGCGATGTGGGTGGCCGGCATCCCGCGTCGGTGGTTCGCCCTCGCCGGCGCCGCAGGGGTCATCGGGATCATCTACCTCACCGTCACCAGCGCCAACCGCATGGCTCGCATCACGAACTGGATCCACGGGATCTGCGAGGGCGACTCCTGCTATCAGTCGGACCAGGGCCTGATGGGCCTGGCCGAGGGCGGCTGGTGGGGCGTCGGCCTCGGGGAGTCGCGGCAGAAGTGGGGACGTCTGCCCGCCGCCCAGGACGACTACATCTTCGCGATCATCGGCGAGGAGCTCGGCCTGATCGGCACCCTCGGCGTGCTCGCGCTGTTCACCGCGCTCGCCCTGATCATGTTCCGCATGATCACCCGGCTCGAGGATCACTTCATGCAGATCACCGTCGCGGGCATCAGCGCCTGGCTGCTCGGCCAGGCCGTCGTGAACATGATGGTGGTCACCGGGCTGCTGCCCGTGATCGGCGTGCCCCTGCCGTTCATCTCCTCGGGCGGCTCGGCGCTGCTCGCCTCGATGACCGCGCTCGGACTGCTGCTCTCCTTCGCCCGGCGCGAGCCGGGTGCGCAGGAGGCGATCAGCGCCCGCTTCGGGGCGGTGCGCCGCTCCGTCAGCGTCCAGCCAGCCCCGCGCGACAGCGCCCCTGCCGCTCGCCCTGCGAAGGCCGGACGCCGCGGGAAGGCCGGTCGCGCCGCGAAGGCCGGGCGCTCCTCGCGCTCGGGACGCTCCGCCTCGCGCCGCCGCCGCGGCGCCTCCAGTCCCTCCCGGAGGACCCGATGACCGCCACCCCGCCCCGCATCCTCCTGGCCGGCGGCGGCAGCGCCGGACACGTCTCGCCGCTGCTGGCCACCGCCGCGCAGATCCGCCGCCGCAGCCCCGAGTCCGAGATCATCGTGCTCGGCACCGCCCAGGGGCTCGAGACGGACCTCGTCCCCGCCGCCGGGCTCGAGCTCGTCACCATCGAGAAGGTCCCCTTCCCGCGCCGCCCGAACGGGGCCGCGCTGCGCTTCCCCGGTCGCTTCGCCGGCACGCTGAAGGCCGTGCGCACCCTCCTGCGCGAGCGACGGATCGACGTGGTCGCCGGCTACGGCGGCTACGTCTGCCCGCCCGCCTATCTCGCCGCGGCCGCCCAGCGCCTGCCCGTCGTGATCCACGAGGCGAACCGTCGCCCGGGGCTCGCGAACCGCCTCGGCGCCCGCCGCGCCGCCGCCGTGCTCACCGCCTTCGAGGGCTCCACCCTCCCCGGTGCCCGCCGCATCGGCATGCCCATGCGCGAGAAGATCGCCCATCTCGACCGCGCCGCCCGCCGCGCGGAGGCCGTCGGCGGCTACGGGCTGGACCCGTCGCGCCCCGTGCTGCTGGCCACCGGCGGGTCGCTCGGCGCCCAGCGTCTGAACGCCGCCGTCGGCGAGGCCGCCGAGGCCTTCACCGCCGCTGGCGCGCAGATCCTCCACGTCACCGGCCGCGGCAAGGCCGACGGCCTCGCCGAGAGGGACGGCTACCGGGTGCTGGAGTACGTCTCCGCCATGGAGGACGCCTATGCGGCCTCCGACCTCGCCCTCACCCGCTCGGGCGCCGGCACCGTCAGCGAGCTGACGGTCGTCGGGCTGCCCGCCGTGCTGGTCCCGCTCCCGATCGGCAACGGTGAACAGGCGCTGAACGGGGAGGAGGTCGTCGCCGCCGGCGGCGCGCTGATGGTCCCCGACGCCGAGCTCGACGCGCAGCACCTGCGCAGCGAGGTGCTGCCGCTGCTGCTGGACGAGCAGCGGCGCGGCGCGATGGCCGAGGCCGCGCGCGCCTTCGGCATCACGGATGCGGCCGAGGTGATGGCGGACGTCGTGATCGGCGTCGCACGCCGAGCCTGACCCGGCAGCGCCGAGCGCCCGGATACCGTGACCCCATGACTCCCGCCTCCCCTCACGGCCCCGCACCCCGCACGATCCTGCGCCCCGGCGACGTGATCACCCGGCCGGACTGGCCGGCGGGGGAGAGCATCCGCTCGGTGCACGTGGTGCGGATCGGCGGCGCCGGCATGAGCGCCGTGGCCCGCCTCGCCCTCGAGGCCGGGCTCGCCGTGAGCGGGTCGGACTCCCAGGACGGCCAGTTCATCGCCCCGCTGCGCGAGGCCGGCGCGCGGATCGGGATCGGCTTCGACGCCGCGCTGCTCGCCGAGGACTGCGACCTCGTCATCGTCTCGACCGCCGTGCGCGCCGACAACCCCGAGGTCGTCGCCGCCCACGAGCGCGGCATCCCGGTGATCCACCGCGCCGCGGCGCTGGCGGGTCTGCTCGGGGAGCGGGACCTGATCGCCGTCGCCGGCACCCACGGCAAGACCACCACCACCGGCATGGCCGTCGCCGCGCTGCGCGGCGCCGGGCAGGACCCGGCCTGGGCGCTCGGTGCGGCCGTGCCCGATCTGGGCCGCAACGCCGGCTTCGGGGCGCAGCCCGGCGGCAGCGGCACGGACAGCCCCGCCGTCGTGGAGGCCGACGAGTCCGACGGCTCCTTCCTCGCCTTCGCCCCGCTCTCGATCGTCGTGACCAACCTCGAGCCCGACCACCTCGACTTCCACGGCGACGCCGAGACCCTGACCGCCGCCTTCGACGCGCTCGTGGACCGGCTGCGACCGGGCGGCACCCTCGTCGTCTGCGAGGACGACCCCGGCGCCGCCGCCCTCGGCGAGAGGGCCCGGGCCCGGGGCGTCGCCGTCCAGGGCTACGGCACCGCCGAGTCCACCGCGTGGACGCTGCGCGCCGAGCGCAGCGGGGCCCGCGGCGCCGAGGTCGAGATCGAGGGCCCCGCCGGCCCGCTGACCCTGTCCCTCGCCGTCACCGGCCACCACAACGTCCTCAACGCCGTCGGCGCCCTCGCCGCGACCGTCGCCGCGGACCCGTCCCTGGACCCCGCCCGCCTCGCCGCGGGCCTGGGCACCTTCACCGGCGCCTCCCGCCGCTTCGACGTGGCGGGCACCGCCGGGGGAGTGACCGTCGTGGACGACTACGCCCACCACCCCCGCGAGGTCGCCGCGACCCTGGACGCCGCCCGCGGGATCGTCGAGGCGCAGGAGACGCCGGGCCGCGTCCTCGCCGTCTTCCAGCCCCACCTCTTCTCCCGCACCCGCGACTTCGCCGCGGACTTCGCCGCCGCGCTCGAGGCCGCGGACCTCGCCTGGGTGATGCCCGTCTACGCCGCCCGCGAGGACCCCGACCTCGCCACCACCGCCCGGACCATCACCGGCCACGCGGGCGAGGCCGTGGTCCCCCTCGACGCCGACGCGCAGGTCCTCGACCTGGTCCCGGCCGCGGCCCGCCCCGGCGACCTGCTGCTGATGCTGGGCGCCGGAGACATCGTCGAGACGACCCCGGCGCTGCTCGCCGCGCTCGAGGCGGACCCCGGGGAACGCGCCTGATGGCACGCCGCCCCACCACGCCCCGACCGCGTCCCGGCACGGTCCACCCGACGCCGCCCGCGGAGCGCCCCGAGCAGTCCGCCGAACGGCGCCCCTCCCGCGAGCCCCGTCCCCGCCCCTCGGAAGGGAACGGCTCCGGCGGGGGCCCGTCGCGGACCGCACGGTCGGGCCGCACCCCGCAGTCCGGTCGCACCCCGCAGCCGGGCCGCGCCACGCAACCGGGCCGCGCCGCGCCGACCGGCCGGAGCGCCGCTCCCTCCGCCTCACCACCGATGTCGACGCGCTGAGGACCAGCG